>NZ_JAJCHL010000039.1:0-30938 GCF_020554505.1 Caldibacillus sp. 210928-DFI.2.18 | reverse complement strand
AAGGAAGATTATTCAGAGTCCTCGAAAATGCATTCGCATTTTCTTCGTGCGATGCCTATTCGGGGAAGCAAGTCTGTTCTCATTGCGGGGAGGTCGGGCCACAGGACGTGGTCATGCCGGCGTTGCAACAGGACGTTGCCGCTTTTAGCCGGCCAGTTTGTACGTCGCTAAGCGGACGCTCTGCGCTTTTCTTATATATTCATGTATAAATTTCGGATAGTGTTTTACTTCTAGTAGGAAAGATGAAGAATAAAAATATGTACATAAGGAGTACTTGCGCAAGCCATCCAACTAAAAGCAACACGGTAAGTTGGGAAATACTGGTATTTATCAGTAAAATAAATTTATCTGTTCAAGGCTTCAGGAGAGTGATAAAATGATAAATGTTGAATAAAAGGAAAATAGGTGAGAAAATGAATGAGAACGATTATTATATCCGTATTGACCGGAATGCTATTACTATTAACGAGCTGCTCGCTTAATGATTTAACCGGAGAAAATAAGCAAAGTAACAACAATCATCAGGCAAATGAACAAACAACCGAAAATGACCAGTCAAATTCACCGGAAAACGCTGATGAAAATGATGGCACAATAAAATTAGATAAGAAGTACTTTAATATCGTTGCAGAACAAGATGGAAAAGAAGTCATTCAAAATGTGGATAATCTATTAATTCTTGTAAACAAACAATCCGCTTACTTACCGGCAGATTATGTTCCGGCTAATCTTGTCAGACCTAATGTTCGGTTTTCTTTTGGGGATTTAGATATCGAAAAGAGCTATTTAAAGGAAGAAGCTGCTCGTGCTTTGGAAAAAATGTTTCAACAAGCTGAAGTTGAAGGAATTTCCTTGTATGCTGTATCCGGTTATCGTTCCTATACGCGACAAACGGAAGTCTTTCAAAGAGAAGTTGAAGCAAAAGGTGAAGAAAAAGCAGTGGAAGCTGTTGCCATACCTGGACAAAGTGAACATCAAACCGGACTTGCCATGGATATTTCGGCAGAGAGTGCAAATCTTGATTTAGTAGAGTCCTTTGAAAGCACCCCTGAAGGCACATGGCTGAGAGAAAATGCTCATAAATTCGGTTTTATCTTACGCTATCCCAAAGGAAAAGAAGCAATCACCGGATATCAATATGAGCCTTGGCATTTCCGCTATGTTGGAGAAGAAACGGCAAAAATTATTTATGAAAACGATTGGACATTGGAAGAATTTTTCCAAAATGCAAAAGCCGTTTAGACATTGAACCGTGTAATGTTTCGTATTGAAATATACCTGCAGTTTCATTATTTAGTTTTTTTGAAAGTGGTGAGAATGAGTGGATAACGGTGAAAAAATAGAAGAGAAAAATACCGAAAATAAAACCGATTCTGTTGATCCAAATAAATACATAAAAATAAAGAAATTTCATTTTATTATACTAATTTTCCTTATCGTAATACTTACGACAGGAATGACCGCTTTTGTCCTTTCTTTTGGGGATGAAAAGGTAGTGGAGAAAATTCAAATTCAGGATCGGAAAGATTTTACAAAACTATATGAAACATTTGAAAGCATCAAAGCCAATTATATTCATAAAGTGGATGATAAAAAATTAATAGAAGGGGCCATTAACGGGATGGTGGAATCTCTAGGGGACCCTTATTCGGACTATATGACATCCGCAGAAACAGAAGAATTCAATGAGACCATTTCGTCCTCTTTTGAAGGTATTGGCGCACAGGTCGAACAAAAGGATGATCATATCGTTATTGTTGCTCCAATTAAAGGTTCACCGGCAGAAAAAGCAGGACTTAAGGCTAATGATATCATCCTTGAAGTGGATGGAAAAAGTATTCAAGGAATGAGTTCCAATGAAGCTGTTTCCCTAATCCGCGGTGAAAAAGGAACGAAAGTCAATTTGAAAATTTCTCGTCCGGGGGTTACTGACCCAATTGAATTGAGTATCACTCGTGACGTTATCCCGGTCGAAACGGTTTATAGCGAGATGCTGGATGGTCAAATTGGAAAAATCCAGATCACTATGTTTTCTGAACGAACCTATACGGAACTCGTATCACACATCAATGAGTTGAAAAAGCAAGGAATGAAAGGACTAATTTTAGACTTACGACAAAATCCAGGAGGCTTACTGGATCAAGCAATTGAAATTTCTAGTTTATTTGTGCCGAATGGGAAAGTCATCTATCAAATGGAAAAAAATGATGGTAAAAAAGTCCGTCAATTGTCAAATCAGAAGGAACCTTTTAATATTCCTCTAGTTGCTGTTGTCGATGGCGGAAGTGCGAGTGCATCGGAAATATTAGCCGGTGCTTTGAAGGAATCAGCAGGGGTACCAATTGTCGGTGAAAAAACTTTTGGAAAAGGGACCGCACAAACGGCTGCTAGTTACAATGACGGCTCCACCTTGAAATTGACGACCGGAAAATGGTTAACACCAAGCGGAAAGTGGATAAATGAGCAAGGAATTGTACCGGATTATGAAGTGAAAATGCCGGAGTATGCGAATTTAACTTATGTTGATCCCGGAGTCGAGTTGAAAAAGAAAAGTATAAATGAACAAGTTTCAACCATTGAAAAAATGCTTGAGGCTCTTGGATATCAACCGGGCACCATTGACGGCGCTTTTGATGATGAGACAGAAGCAGCAGTCATCCAATTTCAAAAGGATCACGGATTGGAACAAACAGGGGTTGTAACCGGTGATACAACCGTTCAAATTATGGAGGCATTGCGAAATAAACTAATTGCGGAAGACCCGCAAATCGCAAAATCAGTGGAAATATTAAACGAAAAAATAAAGTAAACACGGCAAACTAAAAGGGGCAGCCGAAAGTACAATAGACGACTTTCCAGACTGCCCCTTTTTGGTACGTTAAGAAAGTATAAATTTCCAGCAAAGAAGCGAATTCGACGTAGTTGGAAATTTTAAGAATTAAGTATAAGTGCTCTTGCGGCTCTGCTTTCGCCTAAAGGCTTGGACGCCCGAGTTTTCTTTATATAAAAAAACGAGTCAAAAATTTTTCCTTGTGTTTGAAATTGAAAGGATTTTTCCAACTTGATCATATCCTACAGCTCAGATTCTCCAAATTTAGCAAACGTTCGTTCATCTTCTATTAATCCACAAACACCGCATTGAATTTTATACTCCGGTCCTCGATAAGGTATATGGAAAGGATCTAAATTTTCATCCGTATATGTTTGTACCAC
This sequence comes from Caldibacillus sp. 210928-DFI.2.18, assembly GCF_020554505.1. Taxonomy (NCBI): domain Bacteria; kingdom Bacillati; phylum Bacillota; class Bacilli; order Caryophanales; family Bacillaceae; genus Caldibacillus; species Caldibacillus sp. 210928-DFI.2.18. The sequence goes on along the minus strand of NZ_JAJCHL010000039.1, from coordinate 27,725 downwards.
CGATCCTGTTGATGGATCCAATTTGACTGATTCTGCCACTTGTTTGATTAGGTTAAAGCGGGACTTATTTGTTTTACAGTTGGGACATCGATAGGGAATGGACATGAAAATCATCCTCCATAATTGTTTTTATCCATAAACTGCCCAAAAAATGATTTTATATTCGGATGATGTTAAAATTTATCAACATCAATTTCACTCATTTGCCATTCAATACTTTTTGGAATACGAATTTCTAAAATTTGATCGCGATAAATTGCTTTTGCTCCTTTTTTCTTGACAGTTGCAGGAAGGATAATGGTGTGCGGGTTGCTGTCCTCGTTTAATCCGTCGATGACACATTTATTCAAACTGTAATATATCCTTAATCGATCAATTTGCTTTTCATCTTGAATAGGTATTCGAATAAAGATGTCATCATGTGTTTCAAATAGAGTTTCTTTCACTGTCGAAGTTTCTCGGTTCTCGTTTTCCTCATCCTTATTTTTATGGTGAAAAGTAGTTCCATCATTCATCATCGACTGGATAAAGTCAGGGAAAGCCTGTTTCATCCACTGGTCAAGCATTTGTTGGAACTCTCCTTCGCTTAAATATTGAAAAGGGTCAAAATTAGCTTTATTTGATCCGAAGAAACCCCATGGCCACATCCAAAACACCTCTCTGTTTATATGTATGGCATGTTTGATAAGAAAATAGGCAATTGCCGAGCTTTTAGGCGACCCGTGACGCCTAGTTGTCCGTATTCTTTCCTAATGAATAATAAAAACTTTTGTACATAATATGCTTGGGGAACTCGGTTGGTGATTTTGCACAAACGGTCTTGACTTGTCGTTAAGCGAAGAATCATTGTTCAACCGCATCCAATTGAGGTGGGGAATTCACTCTAGAGAGACCCTATTAGCTAAAAAAACGCCCAATCAATGGACGTTTAACAACAAGAAATGAAAAAATTATGCTTCCAATGGGTGGATAGGTCCCTGAACTTGTGCATTGTTCTTTTTATAATATAAGCTGTACGCATCCTTTGTTATCTCATATAAATTATATCGGTAACCAGATGGATTTTCGTTAATTGCTTTGTAAATTGAGGGCCGACTTTGATTGGCAAGAGTGACATAAGGAATTTTTTCTGCAGCTTTTTGTGAGCGGATATTTTCGAGTCGAATTCGCAAAAGAACCGTTTCCATATTTTGAACGAAAAATAATTCTTCAAAAAACAATTCCTTTGCAAGTATATTATATCCCTTTCCATGGTACGGTTTGCCGAGCCACGTTCCTAAAAAACCTGCACCATTTTCAATATCATATAAGTTTATCGTGCCAATGGGTCGATCCCATTCATCAACAATCGTCCGTGAGATCATTTCACCACGTTCTTCAGCCTCAATGGTTTGCTTAGTCATAAATAAAAATTCTTCGTATGAATTCGGTTTATGACGTATAAACGGGAAGACATCCGGGTGGGTCAGCAATGAATACAATGCTTGACAGTCGGATAAATCTCTCTTTTTTAATAACATTTTCATCCCTCCAATTACTGAGGGGGATTTCTATCATTCAGAAAGATAGAAAGAAGCCCACCTCGAAATTTTTTTAGTATTGATAAAAAATTTCGGGGTGGGAATCGAACCCACTAGAACCGGAAAATCCGGTGGCGCACCATTTGCCTTCCCATATATTTTCAATTGTGTAGAATAGTTATGATCTATTTGTATGATACAAAAATTTATTACAAAAGAAAAGTAGTATTTGTAAATATTTTATTAATAATTAATGGATAATTGGTGTATTTAATTCATGAATATCACCTTGTAAACATATGAATATTTATATAAGGCTGGTTTCTAGCCTTTATTGCTATTAAGAGATAAAGTGAAATTTATCGAAAATAGGTTTCATAGGGAGAAGGGTCGCCATATGTCTATCAAAATGTTTTACTATAAACTAGGAAATCAAAGTTTAAACATTAGTCTGTTTTTCACGATGATTTCAATTATCATTTCGATATTTTTAGCTGAACATAATAAACCATTAGCATCTTGTTTTCTATTATTGTCTTTAAGTATTTTTTATTATATGATTCATTTATATTATTTTAAAAAATCTGTGCGTCTTAACATAAAAAACGGATATAATTATGGTAAGAGCGGACTTGATGTTTTTCTCATTGAAAAGGCATCTTCTTATACATATTTTTTTCAGCCGGACGGTACGGCGAATATAAAAATTCAGTTGAAGCATACGTTGAAAGGGCCATATTTGGTTTATTTTGAAAACAATCGGGTCATGTTTATGAAAATTCGAAAGGAAAATGACCATTCCATTACATTTACCTTTAACGATGGAAAGGTTATCGGTCACATCGATCCGAAAGGAAAAAAGAATATCATCGGTGAAATTATTTTCCCTCAAAATATATTCAAGATAAAAAGATTGCCAAACCGGGAAATTGTTTTTTACAATAAGTACAGGCAATTAGCTGTAAGCAAAAAAGGATGGTTGCCGCTTGATTGGACAAGCTTTTTTCGGTTGAATACACCGGTTGTGACTTTTCAAGAGAAACTGACTAGTACAGAAAAAACGGCAATTTTGTTAGCGTTAGTCTGCCTCAAGAGGTAATTTAAATTTTTTGAATAAAAGGCTGTTTTTAGTAAAGGATACATATGGTAAATTGCAATTTCGCATTTACTTATATATAAACAAAGGGTGATAAGATGAAGAAATTTTTTATCGGTGTTCTGCTTGCGCTTGTTATTCTTGCCGGCATTGAGTTGTTTATCCATAAGGATGGAAAAGAGCATGTTGTTAAAAAGGATGAACAGTTGGTAAACGGTCAATCGCAAGCACAAGTGGTATATGGGGATGCTGCTTCGGGGTTAAAGGTTGGGACAAAAGCACCGAATTTTACATTACAAACATTATCCGGTGAAACGATAAGTTTGAGTGAATTAGCTGGAAAAAAAGTAATTTTGAATTTCTGGGCAACCTGGTGTCCGCCATGTCGAGAAGAAATGCCTGCAATGGAAAGGGTTTACGAACAATATAGTGATTCCAATGTAGAAATAATTGCCGTCAATTCAACTGTAGGGAAAGAAACAAAAGAAAAAGCAGAAGAATTTGTTAAAGAACTTGGGCTTACGTTTCCGATTCCATTAGATACAGAAGGTGAAGTTATTAAACTTTATCAAATATATGGACTGCCGACCAGTTATTTTATTGATACGAATGGAATCATCCACTCCATTTATTTTGGACCGATGGATGAAGCATATATGAAAGAGGAATTGACAAAGATGAGTTAATCATTATGAATGGGTTGTTTCAAAAAAACAGTTGAAGCAGCCTTTTTCTATTTGAATAAAATGCAGTCTGTTGTTAAGATAGATTCAAAGAAATAGAATGTAAGGAGTTTTTTTATGTTTACATGTACCTTTAAAAAAGTGCACGGTTCCAAAAATGATTTTATTTTAATTGATGAAAAAAATATGCAAAGGGAACTTAGCCACGAAGAAAAGGTGAAGCTGGCTCTTCTTTTATGCGACCGGAAAACCGGAATTGGAGCGGACGGGATTCTTTTTGTTACTGTCGGCGGCCGGACAGACGGAACAATGTCCATCTATAATTCGGATGGCACAGTGGCATCCATGTGCGGCAATGGTTTACGTGTTGCCGGAAGATATATTCTTGAACAAACAGGTAAAGAAGAAGTGATTGTTGAAACATTAAAAGCAGATTTATATGTAAAAAAATATGTTGAACAAGCAGATCTTCCTTTTTACCAAGTTGAAATTTCACCAATCTTGTTTGATCCGGCATCATTACCGATGAATACGGAAAAAGCAATGATCATAAATGAAAAACTGCCCTATTTATCAGAAAACTTAACATTTACTGCGCTTGCCGTCCCGAATCCTCATCTCATTTCCATTGTTCCGAAAGAGATTCTCCTTGGAGGGGAACAGGAGCGGATTGCTTCATTTGTTAACAAAGAAAATCAATATTTTCCTGACGGTGTTAATGTTAGTTTCATTTATCCGATTCAAAAGGGTGAAATTTTTGTTCATACATTTGAACGGGGAGTCGGTTTTACGAACGCCTGCGGAACCGCAATGTCAGCTTCGAGCTTGGTTGCTATATTGAACGGACTCCACGACTATGAAACACCGCTTATCGTTTACAATAACGGCGGATTTGTCAAGACCATTGTTCATAAGCAAGACGACAAACAATGGATCGACCTAATTGGCAATGGAACTTATGAATTTGATGGTAAGGTAACGGTTGATCTTTCAAGAGATCTCATGATAGACTTCACCAAATTACAAGTATATGAAGATGAAGTTGAACAATACCGGAAAATAGAAGAAAAAGCGAAACAAAAACGGATGGGAATTTTTGGCAGAGAATCCATCTAAATAGCGATTCATGCATCCGGCTTACTTGTCTTTTATGAAACGAATCATTTCCTGTAGTGGCCCGTCATTGTCAACTTGAAAAAAAGAAGCAAAGGGATTTCCTTTTCCTTCTATCCTTTTCATAACCACATCTATGGAAAAACCGTCGGGGGTGATGTTATCGGTTAACTCATCCCATTCCAGCGGTGCGGCCACACCGGCGTTTGCATTTCCCCGAACCGAAAACGGGCAAATGATCGTCTTTCCTTTTGCATGTTGGATGTAATCAACATACAACCGATGACCGCGGTTTTTCTTTAACCGTTCAATTGTAAAATGCTTGTCATTTTTCATAAGTAAATAATTGGCGATAAATTCAGTGAACTTCCTCGTTTGATTCCAAGTGATTCGGTTGCCGGATAGCGGAAAATACACTTGAATTCCCCGATTGCCGGACACTTTGACAAAAGCATGAAGTCCTAACTTGTCAATAATATCTTCCTTTAGATAAAGGGCAGCTTCGATGGCCAGCGGAAATTCTGCCTTTGTTGGCGGATCTAAATCAATAACAACTTCTGTCGGGAATTTTTTATCAATGGTTCGGAATGGGGTATGAAATTCAATTGCCAACTGGTTGCCGAGCCAAAGAAATGTTTCAAAATTATTGCATAAAATATAATTTATTCCTTCGTCCAAATAAGTCTCGACAAAGTCCGGTGCATAGTCCGGACAGTTTTTCTGAAAAAAAGCTTCCCCGAAAATCCCATGCGGATAGCGGATAACAGTAAGTAATCGATTTCTTAAAAACGGTTCCATATAAGGGAAAATAAATTTCAGATATTTAATATAATCTAATTTCGTTATTGAATTTTTTTCCCAAAGCGGTTTTTCCGGATGGGTGATATTGATCGGAATATCCGTATCAGTTTCCGTCTTGTTCACTTCGGACATTTCCATCATCTTGGAAAGGGTACAGTTAGCCGGTGATGTCTGGAAAAGAAATTGAGAAAAAAACGGCTCACGTAAAGTTCCATCATAAAATTGTAAATAAAATAATTCTACACATATTGAAGGCTGTACATACACGAATTGGGCGTCTTCATCGGTGGCATTTTTCTTCATTATTTGAATCAATATATTTGTTTCATCCTGATTCATTCCATTTTTGAAAAGACCTATGGGAATGATCTTTTCTTTTTCATAAACAGCAACATGAAAAAATCCGTTGTTTTTCTCAAAAGCAGTAATGAAACAGTGCACTTTTTTCCAATTTTTGATCTTAAGCCATTGTGTCGTTCTCTTTCCTTCAATCCATTTGCTTTCTGCCTGCTTTGCGACGATTCCTTCTCCTTCTTTCTGCTTGACCGTTTCCCAAACCTCATGAAACTCTTTATGAAATGGAAGAAACTGGATAAAGCAATGATTGGCCGGGTCGGGTGAAAGGGGAAGACTGCAATGCTTCATCACTTGATAAAGCAGCTCCTTTCGTTTTAGAAAAGGCTGCTTTGTCACCCATTGACCTTTTAATTGAAGTAAGTCAAACGCAAGATAAGTGGAAGTGTTTGACAGCGATGCTTCAAAAATTCGCTTTTTACTGCGCATTCGTCCCCTAGTCTGCAAACGAAAAAAATCACTCTTACTGTCATTTTCCAAAATGGTCAATTCACCGTCCAATAGGATGGGAAAAAAATCGGATAATTGTTTTTTATAATGATTAAAAAAATTGACTGCTTCAGGAAACTGGTCAATCAGACTTTTACCGTTGCGACTAATCATATCAATTCCTTGATCATCCATTTGTATGATGGCACGAAACCCGTCATATTTAATTTCATAAACCCATTTTTCTTCTTTTGGAACATCAAAGGATAGTGTAGGCAGCATTGGTTTCATTTTTTATCACCCGTTTTTTAATAAAAGAACTTTGAAAAGCTGGTATCATCTAACAGTGGTCGCTACTTGCGCTTTTCTTATAGTATAAGAAAGTATAAAAATACAAGTAAATAACTTAGGATTAGTTTTATTGTCTAGCTCCGAGCGCCAGCGACTAGCAAACTTCACTCCCCTCCACTACGATAAGTCAACATCGGCTCGTCCCTCGCCGTGTTTCCTTTTCCTCGAAAAAGCTAATCGCTTTTTCTTCGTGCGATGCCTATTCGAGGAAGCAAATCTGTTCTCATTGCGGGGCGCTCCAGTTTGTACGTCGCTAAGCGGGCGCTCTGCGCTTTTCTTATTATATCTATAGTAGTAATAACTTATTTACCAAAAGTTCATCTGTATGAAAAAAACGGTGCTTATGAACACTATGTAATAAAAACAAAGATAAAGGGATGATTATGAAATGCATACAATGTGGAAAGGAAGTATCAGCTTCGGGTTAGTAAATATTCCGATAAAATTGCATGCTGCGACGGAAGATAAAGATGTAAAATTTCGGAGTCTGCATAAAAAATGTCATACCCCCATCAAATATCAAAAAGTATGTCCCAATTGTAATATAGAAATCTCCAATGATGAAATTGTGAGGGCTTATGAGTATACAAAAGGAAAATATATCGTTATTGAGGATGAAGATTTTGCCGGTCTTGAAAAAGAAATAGAAGATAAAGCAGTTGAGATTATCGATTTTGTGAAAATCACAGATATTGATCCGATTTATTTTAACCGGAGTTACTATTTGTCTCCGAATGAAGGAGGGGTTAAAGCGTATTCATTATTAAGAAAAGCGTTGCAAGAAACTGAAAAAGTCGGTATTGCCAAAATTGTCATCCGATCCAAAGATCAGCTTGCCGTGATCCGGGTTTATGAAAACACATTGGTAATGGAGACAATTCATTATCCCGATGAGGTTCGAAAAGCAAAGGACGTACCGAATGTCCCTTCTGCTAACCAAATAACAAAGAAGGAATTGGACACGGCCATTCTTTTGATTGATCAATTATCAACGGAATTTCATCCGGAAAAATATCATGATGAATATCGAGAAGCGGTATTAAACTTAATTGAAGCAAAACGGACAGGAGAAGAAATGGTGACACCCGAGACAAAAGATAAGCCGAATAATGTTATGGATTTAATGGCAGCCCTACAAGCTTCGATAGACCGAACAAAACCGAATCAGGAAACAAAAGAAAAACCGGTTAAAAAACGGAAACCTGTTACCCGTGCCAAGAAAAAAGCTTAGTAAGGGAAGAGGCTGATAAGAAGTGGCACGATTTTTTTCTTAACATACAATAGAGAGAAAAATATAAGAGGAGGAAGCGGTATTGTATCAGGTTGGTTATTTTTGTTATCCTGTTCAACCATGGCCATTGTATTACCGCGGTAGTCAAACACCGGTGAGGGCTTACGCTGAAATAAAAGGGGGACCATTGGCACCGAATATTCATGGCTTTGTTGTATTTACCGATATGGGCAATGGAACCGATGTGTTTGTTGAGGTAAACGGGCTACCGCCATATCAAAAGCGAGGAAATGGTCAAGACCCTATCGGTCCACATGGCTTTCATATTCATGAAAAAGGCAGTTGTGCGGTAGGGAAGGGGGATGATCCGTTTCAAGAAGCCGGCGGTCACTGGAACCCGACCAATCAACCACATGGGAATCATGCAGGGGATCTGCCTGTCATATTTTCGAACAACGGGTACACACGCATGAATGTGTTTACGGACAAATTTCGTGTCCGTGAAGTGATTGGGAAAGCAATGATCATTCATGAAAGCCCTGATGACTTCCGGACGCAGCCTGCAGGTGACGCAGGAAAACGACTTGCTTGTGGTGTGATTAAACCGTTTTATTAAAAAAATGGATCCGATCTTAACGGCAGTCAAGACCCCCACTTTCAAGATTTTCGAATTTATAAAAAAAGTTGGTGAGGAACGGGCTGCCCGTATGCGTCCGATTGTATTAACTTACCGTCCATAGAGGATAGAAAAATAAGGGAAACTGCAAAATTTTAAAAAAAACCCTAATATTTGAGTTGACATTTTCAGCAAATTCCTTTATATTTATAAGTGTGATACATAGTTCTTTATATTTTTTTGGGATTTAAAGTCGCAACACCAAATGATGTAGGCGATTTAAGTTGTCCTGCATCTCGGTTTGCGACTTTTTTCATTATATAAGAAGTATGTAAAAATGTTCATATTTTTAGGAGGATTAACATGAATCAAGGTAAAGTAAAATGGTTTAACACAGAAAAAGGTTTCGGATTCATCGAAGTAGACGGCGGAAATGATGTATTTGTACATTATTCAGCTATTCAAGGTGATGGATTCAAAACATTAGAAGAAGGGCAATCTGTTTCTTTTGATATCGTTGAAGGTAACCGTGGACCACAAGCTGCTAACGTTGTAAGACTATAATAAATCATTGGTGATGGGCAAAGTGGTTCATCACCAAATTTAATTTTTGAAATTTCTTCCACTAATTTTTCTTGTTTTTTTCAAAAAGAACGTTTAGAATTTAATTTTTCATTTATACTAGTAATGTATGGGTAGAAAGCCCACATTTATTTTTTAGGAGGATTTACATGGCAACAGGAAAAGTAAAATGGTTTAATGCTGAAAAAGGATTTGGTTTTATTCAACAAGAGGACGGCAACGATGTATTTGTACATTATTCTGCCATCCAAGGAGAAGGTTTCAAAACATTGGAAGAAGGACAAAGCGTTTCATTTGATATTGAAGAAGGTCAAAGAGGACCTCAAGCAGTAAATGTTCAAAAGATATAATCTTGTTCACTTCAATGTAAAATAACGAAATCTTGATCAAATAATTAGGGGTTGTCCATCACTTGGGGACAGCCCCTTTGTTGTTTTTAGTCGAAACTGTTACTGTTAATGATTTAATCCTCTTTTGGTTGTAAATGGAGCGGCGGTGGAACTAACCAACCTTTTCTTTATTCAGTCGCAAAAATTTGCCGCCAAGAACCGCTTTTTTTCCGTGAAATCTGCCAAATAACAAGGCAATATCTTCCCGAATGGCTTGCCCCATCATCGTACTGCAGGTGATTAATCCTGCCGTGATGTCAGCGGATATTTTTGCCGCAATTTCATTATCCATAAATCTTGCGCCTGCAGGAATACTTTCTAAATCTGCAACCGGTCTTGCTGGTGGCGAAGGTGGCAGACCAACACCATTTTCTTTTAACAACTCTGCTACTTCTTTCATTTCTTCTTGACTTGTTGTAATCGCTTCATGAATTAATTCCTTAAGATCACCGTCACCAGCATGGTTTAACATCGTCTGATAGGCGGCAACACATGCTTGTGATGTAAATAAAAATGACCATATACCAAATACTTCCCCATAATGTAATGGTTCATTTTTTGGGTTTCCGCTTAAAATACCATACATTAACCTCCCAATTTATAGCTTTAATTTACAATATTATCGTTTCCTATTTGTTTTAACTTAACCATTAGTAAAACTTTCCTGAAATCCATGAAGGAGTTGACAGAGAACGATTATTTTCAACTGTTGAGGGGAACACTAACAAACATCTTAAAATATCAATTTGGGGAGGATCTGGATGAATAAAGAAGAAAAAAAATTAAAATGGTGGCAATTGTCCATTTTGGGAACTGGTTTTATTATTGGCACCGGTTTTTTTCTCGGATCGAATATTGCCATCAAAGCTGCCGGACCTGCCGTATTGGTCACGTTTTTGTTGGCGGCAATCGGCACATATATTGTTTATGATGTGTTGAGCCGAATGACAGCAGATGATCCCCAGTCCGGTTCCTTTAGTTATTATTCAAAAAAAGCGTTTGGAAATTGGGCAGGTTTCGCAAGCGGTTGGGTGTATTGGAGTTCGGAAATGTTAATCATGGGCAGTCAGCTTACGGGCATTTCCATTTTTACAAAATTTTGGTTTCCGGAAGTTCCGATCTGGATTTTTGCCAGTATTTATACCGTATTAGGAATCATTGTAGTACTGGTAGGAGTTAAATGGTTTGAACGGCTCGGAAACTTGTTTGCCATTGCCAAATTGTCTGCCATCGTAATGTTTATTATCCTCGCCATCCTTGGTTTGTTCGGTGTATTGGACCGAGGTGGAGGTCGAACCTATTTTCCTAATTCATTAACGACATTTCTACCGGCCGGATTGAAAGGAGTCTGGGCAGCACTTCTATTTTCCTTTTATGCATTTGGTGGGATTGAAATAATGAGCATCTATGCAACGAGATTGGAAAATGCAAAAGATGCACCAAAGTCAGGGAAAGTAATGCTTGTATTACTGACGACCATCTACCTTGTTTCGATCGGAATGTCGGTTATTTTAGTTCAATTATCAAAATTTACGATGGATGATAGTCCGTTCGTCGTTGCTTTGGATGGATTTCGTTTAGCATTTATTCCCCATTTATTTACGGCTATTTTAGTCATTGCCGGATTTTCGACAATGTCTGCTTCCCTTTATGCGGTTACAACATTGCTGATTTCATTGTCAAAAGAAGGCTATGCGCCGAAGAAATTAAGTAAGAAAGGCAAATTAAAAGTTCCTTTCCCTGCTTTAGTATTAACGACAGGCGGGCTGATTGTCTCCATTGTTTTAGGGTTATTGTTGCCAAATTCCGTTTATGAATATATTACAACAGCAGCAGGGTTAATGTTGCTTTATAATTGGGTTTTCATCTTGTATTCAGGCAAAAGATTACTGACTTTGACTCGTGTTGATCAGATCAAACGGATTATTGCCACAGTATTGATCTTATCAGCAGTGACCGGATCTCTTATTTATCATTCGAGCAGACCTGGATTTTTCATCAGTATCGGCTTTCTTTTCGTCATCGGAATTGTGACTGTCATCATGAATCGCCGTTTTAAAGGTGCGAAAGAGGAAGGGCAACGAACGAAACAGACAGGACTATTTGAAAGGCTGGAAAATATTTGAAATATATAGAATAAATGCCGGGCTCTTTAAACGAGAAAACCCGGCATTTTCTGTATAAAAAAATAAAATAGTGCTTTTATTCCTTGATAACCAAAATAAATACCGAAGCCGATCAGGGATAACCCGGAGATAATGGATAGCAGTTTTAAGAATTTCGTTGCAAAGTATTTTTTGAATGTACTTGAAATTCCTGCCATTGTAATATCCCAAATAAAAAGTCCGATAAAAATAGCAGAACTGTAGAGGAGCAATTGTTCTTGTCCGTATTGTTTTACGGTTGTCGTTAAGACAGATCCGTAGATACCTAACCAAAATAATATCGATAACGGATTTAATAAGGACATAAAAAAGCCGGTCAAAAAAGATTTTATTAAGGGTTCATTATTGCGCTCATTTCTTGTGTCAATTTTGGCAGTTTGAATTAAACTTTCAACCCCGGTATAAATAAGGACAAAAAAGCCGAATAGCCATAAAAATGTCTGCATGAACGGGATTTCCAGAAAATGTACGACACCAAAAAATATAAGTAACATAAATAAACCATCCGCCAACATAGCACCAAGTCCGACAAACCATGAATGAAAAAAACCATGCTTTATGCCACGATCAAGTTGGGCAGCATTAATCGGTCCAATGGGAGCAGCGAGGGAGAGACCTAAAAGGATGTAACTAAAAAAGACTGTCATCTGTCAACGACCTCCATAATGGTATAGCTTGTACCATCATATTCATGAAAAGGTCTGTTTAGGACAAAAATTTGGACAATCCATTTCCAGATAAGAATGAATAAAAAAAATTACATAAAACCATCCTTAATCAAGGCAACATGCCAATCCTTCTCATAAAGAAAACTCGGCGATTGCCGAGCCTTTAGGCGAAAGCAGAGCCGTAGTTGCACTTATACTTAATTCTTAAAATTTCCAACTACGTCGAATTCGCTTCTTTGCTGGAAATTTATACTTTCTTAACGTACAAAAAAAGCTGTCCAAGTAAAGGAACTGACCCGGAATGCTGTATCTTGCCTACACTGGATATCGCAGAAACAAGATTGAGCAAGTTGGATGAGGTCAGACACCTTGGACAGCATCTTTCTTTATAAGTATAAAAAGTACTAGAGAACAGCTTTTTCTGATAACTATATGATCAACGTACGGCATGTTTCTCCGGCTTAATGCCAAATATACATACAAGGACACATAATACGGCCAAACCCCCTAATAAATAGAATATCAATATATTCGATTTCTTCATTAATATGGCAATGATCGGAGGACCAAAGGCAACACCGATAAAGCGCATGGAACTATAAATGGATGAAATAGTGCCACGAAATTCCTCCTCAATTCCGGACGTAATGAGGGAATCAAGACAAGGTAAACTTATGCCAATTCCGATTCCGCCAATGACAAATAAACCAATAAGCAGCCAAAGACTTTCAAAAAAGCTTAAGACTACTGTACTAATGGCTAATAAAACGAGTCCAATAAAGGTAACCAATTTCATCAAAGATTTATTTTCTTTAATGGCTTTCCCGGCAATATAGGAGGCAATGCAAAGAGCACCTAACGGAATGGCTAAAAAAAATCCCTTTTTAATATTGCCAATCCCATATTTTGACTCCAATACAGAAGAGAGATAGAAAAGGACGCCAAATAAAATGAACATTAAAATACCACCTATAAAAAAGATGGATTTTAGCCAGAGGCGGTTATGTTTGTATATTTTTTTCGTTCTCCGTAAAAATTCATTTAATTTGGGTCCTTCCTCTATTTTTGGACTTTTCACTAAAAACACCATCATTAAAACGGAAATTGTACAAAAAACGGGTATGGAAAAAAACGGTAAAAACCAAATAACACTGGCAAATACAGCTCCAAGGATTGGACTTACCACCTTTCCTAACGTATTGGCCGTTTCAATAATCCCAAGGGAGGAACTGACCTTATCTTCAGAATGAAACATATCGCCAATAAGTGGAAGAACAATCGGGAAAGCTCCGGCTGCACCAATTCCTTGTAAAGTTCTCCCAATCAAAATAAGCCAATAAGCATTTTGCAACTGCCAAGCTGTAAACGCGGAAATCACACCGCCGATTGCCGCTAACAGAAGGCTGGGAATAATCACTCTCTTTCTGCCCCAACGATCTGATAAGTAACCCGCAATCGGAATAAAAATAATGGCAACAACCGAATAGACAGTGATGATCAAACTGGATTGGAAAGGTGTAATATCCAGTTCTTTTTCCATTGTTGGGAGAACAGGAATTAACATGGAATTGCCTAATGTCATTACTAGCGGTATAGAGGCAATGGATACAACAGCCCACCGCTTGTCTTCCAGTTTTTTTTCTTTCTTCTTTTTCTTACGTTCTTCCTCGGAAACGTATTTTTCCCATAGGGTACCGGTATACTCCATACTCATTCTCCATTTCTGAAAGATGTGATGACTATATTATTTGTAGAAAACATCTAAAAAAAGATGGTAAAACAAGTAAAAACAATGGGGGATTGCTTAGCAGATAAAGATGAAAACAGTTGTTTGGCCAAATTGTTTTCGGACAAGCTTTTGAATCCTAAACTAAAGCATTGACACGTTTTAAAAATGAATCGTAAAAAATAACAACATTTACATGAAAACCGTTCTTATCTTGACACAATATTGTTAAAAAATGAAAATCTAAGAACGTGTGAATTTTTTATAATAAAGGTAGAACAAATATTGGAGGGAATCCTGATGAATGTCAAGGATAGAATATATGAAGAATTAAAGTATGTATTCGATCCGGAAATCGGAGTGAATATCGTTGATTTAGGGTTAGTATATGATGTGGAAGTAACTGAAGATGGAATTGCCCGAATTTCGTTAACTTTTACAACAGATGATATAAAACAGCAAGAAAGACTTTGTGCCGGAGTGAAGTTTGCTGTAAGTTCCCTTGGTGTCATGAAAGATGTTGAAATTATCAAAAAAGAAACCGTAAAGTGGACGACGCAAATGATGAATGAAGAACTTAAAAAAGAATTAATTGGTATTAATTAACTCGACTGTCCGGGATCACTGAGAATTCAGCTGATCCTTTTCTCTTTATTACTATTGATTTAACGAGCATTCACTCCTATAATGAAGTGGAAGGAGTGATTGAGATGATTCATAAAGATTGGACAGAACGGAAAACACTGAAAAAAGTAAAATGTGTACATACAAATGCAAAAAAATATATGGTGAATCATATGTTGACAGAAGAAAAAGTGTATGATGTCAAAAATGAAACAGAAGAATTTTATTTTCTTATTGATAACTCCGGAAGAATCGGCGGCTACTATAAAGATTACTTTGTTGAAGTAAATGATTGAAATTCCTGACTTTTTCAGGGATTTTTATTTTTTACGATTGATATCGTTATGATGAGGAAATCCAAGTGCACCAAATTCTTTACCATGAAGACAATATAGGAGGGATCTACATTGTTCATCTATAGAGAGGTTGAAATAAGGAAAGCAGATGAAACAGCTGCACAAAACGGATTATCCGGCAATGCCTTGATGGAAACAGCAGGCAGAAGTTTGTTTGTACGAATAAAAGAAATCCTAAATAAAAACAGCAGAATCTTAATATTAAGCGGACGTGGCAATAATGGCGGTGATGGCATTGTTCTTGCCAGATATTTAAACCAATGGGGATATAATGTTGATCTCGTTTTTCCATTTGGTGAACCAAAGTCTGATTCAGCAAGCGAACATTTTCGGTATTATAAAAGTTTGGGTTATTCTTGGTCAACAAGTATTGGTGATGGTCCGTATGATGTTATCATTGATGCTCTTCTCGGTGTCGGAACACGGCTACCGTTAAATCAATCGTATCAGGATCTGCTCAAGTGGTGTAATCAGCAACATGCGCTAAAAATAGCCATTGATTTACCAACCGGGGTTTTGGCTGATCGTGGTGAGGCAGATATTGCTTTTCACGCTGATTACACATTTTCATTACACGGCTTCAAGCCTTCTACTTTTCTCCTGCCGTCCAATACATTTTTCGGACAACCGGAAAGCATTGATATTGGTTTACCACATGATGCAAAATGGAAAATCTGGTCGGAGAAAGATGTGAAGCGGACAATGAAAAAGCGGGGAAGCAATTCACATAAAGGAACATTTGGAACCGGTTTATTAGTGGCAGGGACTGATGAAATGCCCGGGAGTGCCATGCTTGCAGGCTTAGGGGCGATGAAAATAGGTATCGGGAAACTGGTGATTGCAACAACTCCTTATGCAGCAAGTATTATTGCTACTCGCCTTCCGGAAGCGACTTATTTACACGATGGATTAAATAAATTAGCTGTCGGGGCATTTCCTGACGGGATTAGAGCGATGGCAATCGGCCCCGGTTTGACAGATGAAAAATTAATTGATCAAGTGTTGGGAAATGTTTGGGAAAAAGAGATTCCACTCGTTATAGATGCAGGTGCTTTAGGAAAACGAGAATTTGCTCCAAGGAAAGCCCCTATCATTATTACACCACATCCGGGTGAATTTAGTCGTCTCACCGGTCTCAGTGTAAAAGAAATCGAAGCGAATCGATTAGAAATAAGTAGTCAATTTGCCCTTCAAAAAAATGTGATTGTTGTATTAAAAGGGGCGAATACGGTCATTGCTTTTCCAGATGGCACTGGATTTATCAATCGGACAGGGAATGCGGCTTTAGCAAAAGGAGGTTCCGGTGATACATTAACGGGAATGATACTCGGACTCATATGCAGCGAAAGCGACATAACGAGTGCAATTGCCAATGCTGTCTATCTGCATGGTTTGTGTGCCGATGAACTTGTAAAAGAACAAAATGAAAGATCGATTGTTGCCGGGAATATAACGAATGTTTTAGGGAGAGTTATGAATAGGCTGATAACTGATTAATTGTTGTTGAGGTGTGATTATGTGGATTTATGTTGGCTTGGGCGGGGTAATCGGTAGTTTGTTGCGATACTTTGTGTCTGTTTTAACTGTTAACTTTACTTACCATCATTTCCCGCTTCCAACTTTTATTGTAAACGTAATTGGTTCTTTCCTGCTTGGCTTTTTATCAAGTTACTTTTTGGAAAAAGAATTTCGCCAAAGGAAAATGTATACGGCGATAACAACGGGTGTTATTGGTTCGTTTACCACCTTTTCAGCATTTACTAATGAAATTGTCCGATTCATTTGCGATGCAAACTATACAATCGGAATCATGTATTTGTTCTTATCCATTCTCCTTGGCTTAAGTTTCTCTTATCTCGGCATGAGCATGGGAAGAAAATGGAGTAAAAATGAAATAGTTAAGAATAGGCAGGAATAAAGAATGGAAGTATTACTAATAGCCATTGGCGGTTTTTTCGGGGCTATAAGTCGATATTATATTAGTGAAAAATGGAATAGGAAATTTGGCTTTTTACCTTATGGGACCTTATTTGTTAATCTTTTCGGGTCTTTCCTATTAGGATTGATTATTGGTTTTGATACCAACCAATATATTTATTCACTTTTAGGTATTGGTTTTCTTGGCGCATTCACAACTTTTTCGACATTTATCGTTGAATTAATCGGCTTACAGGAAGCAAATAAAACGAAAGGCATGATTGTTTATTTAATAATCACTATTATTTTTGGTTTCGTGTTTGCTTTGGTTGGAGTGATTATTGGGAGCCGGGTATAAAACATAGTAAAAAAGGGCGTAAATCAAAAAGATCGATTTTGCCCTTTAACTTTATTATTGAATGGTCGTTGTTGATTCGATCGTTGTGTCATGTTTTTGTTTAGGTGTACCAGTTGGAAGTAATTTTGCATGAATTAATTGTTTGCGAACAGTAATACCAATTAGTGAAGCTAAATAAGCTTTTACCAATCCGACGATGATAAACGGGACAAAAGCAGTCGTAAAAGCTACCGTCCATGATACATCTGCAGAAATTTTGTACCATGCAGTTCCAAAAGCTAAGGTGACAAACATACCAACTGTATTGGCTATCATTGCCGTCATGATCCGGAATGACGTTTTTTCCAATATATAACCGGTAATAAATGCTGTTGGGATAAATCCAACAATGAATCCCCCGGTCGGACCGAATAAAACAGAAACACCTGATGATAAGTTCGAATAAACAGGAATACCGATTGCGCCCATTAAAAAATATAGAATCACTGCGTATGTACCAAATTTTGAGCCAAGTATCGTTGCTGCCAGACCAATCGCTAAAGTTTGACCGGTAATCGGTATGATCGGAAGCGGAATCGTAACTTGAGCCAGAATTCCGATCATACTTGCGAATAACGCGACAATAATCATCATTTTTAATCGGTTATGTTGCGCTTGCATAAGTTTCTCCCCCCTTTATCTTAAATAGTTAACAGAAATATAAAAAAGTTAACTAAAATCTATTATAATGACCATTAACTGATTGTTCAATAGAAAATTCCCAATGTGGCGGAATTTTTAACTTGAGAAGGGAGCTTTCCCAATGAGGCGAGCTCCCTAACTTTATTAACCCTCTGTTTTTTTCCCTATATCTGTATTATTTCCCGTTGTTGCCTCATATCCGAGTAGCCCTTTTTAGATGTTTTTACGGCTTCCGGCATTTTATATTGATCGATGTTTTCTTGAAATTGTCTGGAAGCATGTGTTTTCATTATCATCCCCCCACTTTTAGGAAATTCCTTTTTAGTTTGTCCATTTCCAAATAAATCAGTTTGACAAAATTATGGTTAAACGTTCTGCCTAAAAACAGAATGACTTTTAAATTAATACACAAACTAACTTTAACTTTGGAAAGGGGTGGAGATGATGGATTATAAGGAATCGAGTAAATTGGCTGGCAAGTACTACGATCCAAGTATGCGCGGGATGGAACATAAAGATCAGTTGACTGAAGGTTTAAGCATTACCCATGAACAAGCAACCGACAATTATATGGAAGGCACGGTTGATCAATATGTTGTCGAGCAAAACGGAAATAATTAATTTCTCACAATTAGTAAAAGGAGCAGTCCATTTAGTCAATGGATGCTCCTTTTCTTTTAATGTCCTAAAAGAACCGTTAAACTACCCTCAATGTATGTGGAGCATGCTTCACGGGAATGAAAAAATAAGTGCTATAATCCATAATGTTGTTCATTTAATCTTGCTCCCTATGAATAGAAGAACATCCGGCTTATACAGACTATTTAACAAAAGACCCGTCCGGTAATCAAATTAAATTGGTTTTATAAATTGGAAAAAGCTGTGACAAAATGGTCCAAAAACATTTAGGCATGAAAAGATTCAGTCTCAATGTTGACCATTTGTACAGCTTATTTTCCGAACGAACCTAAATATTAATTGACAACAATATAAGCAATCATCGGTCCGTTCTTTGTGTAATCAAGATGACTGATACACACTAAGCGATACGTTCCTTCGTTTTCAAATTGAAGTGGGACCACCGTCTCTTTTCCTTTTTCTACCGTTCCTTGGATATCCGTTCCTTCAATGATAAAAGGATGTTCATTTCCATTGACACCATAAATTTTTAGCAGCGCTTTTTCACCCTTTTTTAAAAAAATTGTCCCCGGGTCAAACCGATAAGCTTCGATTTCCTTCCCGTCCGCTGTCTTTGTGGTAAATTCACCGGTTACCATATGAATTTCTCGGATGTTCTCGTTAGCCGTTTCCGTTGCTGATATCATTTTTGCTTGGAAAGAGTACCAGATGAATGCGGAAATGATAAATATTCCGACTAAGAAAATTTTCCTGATCCGCTTACCATGTATAACAGAAAAATGACTCATCCAATTTCCCCCTTTTGGCTTGTCTTCTATAACATATGCATCTTTGACATAGGTCTTGTCTAATATTTTATTTCACTGAAAAATTTCTTTCGGTATCTGCTATAATTGTTCGATAATCAATTGAGAAGAGTTCACGGGATCTTTATTTCTTTCATAGCGGTATATATTTTCATAGTAGCCGCTGATTAAATTAGGTGATTCAACAAAACTCATGATTAAATCATCAAGGTGATTCTGTTTTTTCCATCCGGTCGCATCATGAACCAATTTTTGAATTTGTAATTCTTCAAAGTTAATTTCTTCTTGCCCCGGTAAATGATCATAGATAAAAATGGGGATTTGTTTATGAAGACACTCGGTGATGGTTACACCCCCCGGTTTTGTGATAATAAGATCAGCAAAATTATAAATACAGTCCATCATTTTTCGAGAACGAATAAAAGGAATAGGAATCAGATGAGAACGGTTTAATTTTATTAATTGCTGATACAATGCCTTATTTTTTCCACATAAAACGAAAAATTGTAATTCTTTCCTTAAAGGGAGATGTTTAATTAAATCATGCATGTTCCCTGTACCCATACTGCCTCCAGAAACAAGTACATGAATTCGTTTCTTCGGCGGCTCCGGAATAAGCGGCTTTTTTTGCAATAAAGGATGAAGTGGAATACCGGTCATATAAATTTGTTGAGGTTTGATTCCCATGGTCAATAAATAGTTTTTCATCCGGTAGGTAGAAACAAAATGGACGTCAATATTCTTCGTCCCCCATCCTTTATGAATGAAAAAATCGGTATAGACATTCAGAACCGGTTTGTCAAATTTACCTTCCTGTTTTAGTTTTGACAATATGCGGGAAGGCAGGGCATGGGTACAAATGACACAATCGGGCTTTCTTTCGTACAATAAATGTTCCAACTGTTTTTCGAAAAACAATTCATATAAATAGATGTCCCTTTTTCTGTCTTTTACAACCATCCTTTTATATAAGGTACTGTAACTGGTAGGAAAGTGATGAATCCACTTTAAATAAAACCGGGAGATTACTTGCTCGATCCGGCCGTAACTATAAGAGAAAAGGTCAATTTTTTCGCATTCGACACCGGGCATCGATTCGAATTGAGCTATTAACGCATCCGCTGCTTGGTGATGGCCGGATGGAATTTGTAAAAAGGGGAGAAAAAGGATTCTTTTCAAGTGATTCCATCTCCTTCTATAAGTCCATTTTCTTCAAGAACATAAATTTTTTCGGAAAAATTTGCGTGACGTTCAAATAGAACATCCTTTGACATGAAAAAGTAGACCGGTTCATGGCTTGGTTTGTTGCGTGAATCAGGTACCGAAGATAGGATGTTAATTGGTAAAAAAGCACTCATTTTGATTAATTTATAGATTTTGTTTTTGATCGGGTAGATTTCAAAACCTAATCGATTGGAGCGAAAGTTTAATGAAGTAATCCCGATGAGTCCTTTTATTTGATGTTGTTTTGGATGTTTGGTCAGAAAGTCCGCGATACCGGGAAGGGAATCTTTGACCAGATGAAAAAAAACTTTACCCTTCTGAAACTCATTTTGAATTTGGCTAAGTTCGGATAATAACCGGACATTGTGAAAATGTATTTTCAGCAATAAATCATTTTTTTGAATATGGGTACCAACTGCCAATACAACTGGATGTCCAAGGTAACGGGTAAGACGAACCCGAAAAATGTTCTTTCGATAATCGATATAGGTTAACCGGGTAAATTGATAGTAGATCGGGTCAAGTAAACGCCAGCAAAATAATATAACTTTACGCATTTTTAACTCCCTCATTTTTCTTGTAAAACTATTCACTATTATTATTTGCCAAATGTATTATTTACAAAACTCCACCAGAGTATGTGGATAAGTGCTTCAATTGAAATTCACTATATTTTGGTTTAATATGGTTAATACCAAAAGCCCATATTTTTAAGTCTTATAGGGAAAAAATTACAAAAGCTTGTTTTGAACAAATTTTCCGAAAAATAAAGGAAGGTTGATGATAAATGTTGAAAGAATTTAAAGAATTCGCCATGAAAGGAAACGTAATCGATTTAGCCGTCGGAGTACTGATTGGTACGGCTTTTAATAAAATTGTATCCTCACTGGTAAATGACATCATAATGCCAATTTTTGCATTGATCATTGGAAAGGGCAGTTTTGAAAAATTAGCTTATAAAGATATTCACTATGGTCTTTTTATCCAATCGGTTGTCGATTTTTTAATTATTGGGTTTTCCTTATTTCTCGTTGTGAAGCTGTTTAACAAATTTCGGGATATCCGTGAAAAACATGAAGAAAAGGAAAAAGAAGAAAATGTGAGCAAGGAAGAACAACTATTGACGGAAATTCGTGATTTATTGAAGGAGAGCAGGGCAAGTAAAGCTGAGTAATCAATAGGTGAACCAGCCTTTATATGATAAAATAGGGATGGAAGTTAGCAAAAAGGGAGGGATCTCGTTGTTGAAAACAGCTTTTGAACAAATTGTGAATGTGAACAAAATCGGCAGCAGGAATGAAAAACACTTGCATGATATATTAACGTTGGCACAAGCTGAGCAAACGGTACCGGCAAAAAATGACAAGAAAAAGATTTTATTTTTAGGGATTGACTTTCAAAATGATTTTATGGAAAATGGCGCGCTTGGTGTACCTGGGGCCCATAAAGACATTCAAAATGTAACAAAATTTATTTATCGTCATTTACATAAAATCACAGACATTGCTGTTTCTTTAGACACACATCAGCCAAGGCAAATTTTCCATCCGTGCTGGTGGGAAGATCAAGCTGGAAATCACCCGCAACCATTGACAATCATTACAACTCAAGATGTTGAAAGCGGGAAATGGATTCCTGTCTATGAAAAAGAAGAGAGCGTTGAATATGTGGTCAATCTTGAAAAATCCGGGAAAAAGCAATTATGCATTTGGCCGTATCATTGTATAGAAGGAACATATGGAGCCTCACTTGAAGGGCAATTCGCAAATATCATCTATTTTCATTCAGTCGTGCGTCGGACAAATGTCATCCGAATGGTAAAAGGGCTTTATCCGGCGACAGAAATGTACGGCATTTTCCGCCCTGAATACAGCAAAAACATTGAAGCAAATATTCGCTTGCTGGAATCAATGAGACATTATGATCAAATTATTATTGCCGGGGAAGCAAAATCTCACTGCGTATTGGAGTCGGTGATTCAGCTTGTTGAATATTTAAAAAGTGTAAAAGATGATCCGGCAAAAATTTATTTATTAGAAGATGGCATGAGTTCAATACCCGGATTTGAAGATGAAACCGAACAGGCCTATCGTACACTAGTAAATAATGATGGCATTCACTTGGTCACATCAACCGAATTTGAATTATAATACGAAAAACCGGGACATCACTATCGCGAGTCTCGGTTTTTTTCTTAGTATAAGAAAGTATAAAAATACAGGTAAATAACTCGGGATTAGTTTTATTGTCTAGCTCCGAGCGCCAGCGACTGAGAAACTAACTCCCCTTTAATGTGCTCCTGCGCCATAGCCTATTCGAGGAAGCGGATGTTCAGCTCGTCGCAAAGCTTCATGAAGTATATCAAGGAAGATTACTCATGAAGTTCACTCTAGGAGTAGCTTCACTACGATAAGTCAACATCGGCTCGTCGCCGTGTTTCCTTTTCCTTAGAAAAAGCTACTCGCTTTTTCTTCGTGTGATGCTTATTCAAGGAAGATTATTCAGAGTCCTCGAAAAAGCTAATCGCTTTTTCTTCGTGCGATGCCTATTCGGGGAAGCAAATCTGTTCTCATTGCGGGGAGGTCGGGCCACAGGACGTGGTCATGCCGGCGTTGCAACAGGACGTTGCCGCTTTTAGCCGGCCAGTTTGTACGTCGCTAAGCGGGCGCTCTGCGCTTTTCTTATTACCAGTTAAAAGTGTTTCCTGTGTTCATTAATTTTTTACTGCCTCTAAAATCCAAACAAACTTATTCATTCTATGAAACTGAACTGCAAACCCGTGTTTTTCAATATTTTGTTTTAAAAAAGGAATGGTTGAATAATATTCCGTTTGCAAATCAGCCAGCAGCCGGTTATATCCTCGTTTTTTCGTTTCTTCCAAGATTATTGTTTTTTCATGTTCAGATGCAAACATTGTATCAGCAAAAACAATTTTACCATCTTTTGGAAGCATTTCTGCATAGATGGATATCGCTTTGTTTTTTTCTTCATCTGTTAAATGATGAAAAGCATAAGAACTGACAATTGTTTGAATCGGTTTTATATTCGTAGGAAACAATAGAAAATCACCATCATAAATTTCCAATTGATTGATTTTTTGTTTAGCCAACGTACGCATTTCCTTTGAGGGCTCAATTCCAATTACATCAAGCCCCTTATTTAACAACTTCTTCGTCAAATTACCCGTCCCGACACCAAATTCCAAAACATTGTCAATTGCTCGATTTGTAATTTCATTTAATATATCATCGTAATGAAGAAAAACTTCTTTATATTCGATATCATGCCCTGCAACAGTATCGTCATAGGTAGCTGCCCATTCATCGAAAAGTGGATCAAATTCTCTTCCCATATGAAGACCTCCAATAATTATATGCATATAATTCCTATAAATATAGTATGAATTTCTCACACCTTTTGTCAATACTAATCATTTCTGTTCATTTTTACTTTGACAACTTGCCAGAAAAATATCATACTTATAAAGTAGGAATTACATTTCGGAGGTGGATGTCATGGAAGTTAAAAAAATGAATGTGGAAAGTTTTAATTTGGATCATACGAAAGTTAAAGCACCATATGTCCGTTTAGCCAGCGTCAGTGAAGGGGCAAATGGGGATAAAATATATAAATACGATGTTCGTTTCTGCCAACCGAATAAAGAGCATATGGAAATGCCGGCGCTTCATTCTCTAGAACATCTAATGGCTGAGCACATCCGTAACCATCATCACACGATTTTCGATGTCAGTCCAATGGGTTGCCAAACGGGTTTTTATGTATCGATCATTAATGACGGTGATTATGATGCGTTTCTTCAATTATTGGAAAAAACTTTACAAGATGTGGTAAATGCAACAGAAGTTCCGGCTTGTAATGAGGTGCAATGCGGCTGGGCGGCCAGTCATAGCTTGGAAGGTGCAAAAGAAATTGCCCGAAAGATGCTCGCTAAAAAAGCTGAATGGAAAGAGATTTTTGCATAAGGATGTTTGAAAATGGGACTTTTTAACAATATACAGGAGACAATTGGTCGGACACCTCTAGTGAAAATCAACCATCATCCGTTTAAGGAGCGAGCGCAAATTTTTGCCAAACTGGAATACATGAATCCGGGTGGCAGTGTAAAAGACCGATTGGGGAAAAAGCTGTTGGAAGAAGCCCTTCGAACAAAGAAAATCTCTCCGAAAGGGACACTTATTGAGCCGACTGCCGGAAATACCGGAATTGGTCTTGCACTGGCTGCCATTCATACGGATGTCAAAGTGATTTGTGTCGCCCCGGAAAAATTTAGCATTGAAAAGCAAATGTTGATGAAAGCATTGGGCGCACAAGTCATTCATACACCAACGGAAAAAGGAATGGAAGGGGCCATTGAAAAGGCAAAACAATTAGCGGCCGAAATCCCTGACTCGTATATTCCGTTGCAGTTTGAAAATGAAGCGAATCCATTAACGTATTATGAAACACTTGGTCCTGAAATTGTCAAAGAACTGGATGGAAAAGTAGATATATTTATAGCAGGGGCGGGTAGTGGCGGCACGTTTACCGGTACCGCCCGTTTTTTAAAGGAATTTAATAAACATATAAAAACGGTCATTGTTGAACCTCAAGGATCGATTCTAAATGGTGGTGTGCCGGGTCCGCATAAAACAGAAGGGATTGGCATGGAGTTTATTCCTTCTTTTATTAATCCCGACTATTTTGATAAAATTTATACGATTTCAGATGAAGAAGCTTTTTATCAAGTGAAGCAATTGGCAAGGTTGGAAGGAATGTTGGTCGGAAGCTCTTCCGGGGCTGCATTTGCTGCTGCATTGAAGGAAGCAGAAAACACCACAAAGGAAGGGGCAAATATCATCGTTATTTTCCCTGACAGCAGTGAGCGCTATTTATCAAAAAATATCTATGAATTTTAAATTGGAGGGAAGCGATTTGCGAAAAAAGACATTAATGATTCACGGCGGTATTTCGCGCGATGAACAAACAGGAGCGGTATCCATTCCGGTCTCACATGCAAGTACGTTTAAACAGAATGGAGTTGGAAACTTTAAATATGAATACGCCAGGACCGGGAATCCGACTCGTGAGGCTTTGGAAGCAATTATCCGTGATCTAGAAGGCGGTGTCGCCGGTTTTGCCTTTAGTTCAGGCATGGCTGCGATTTCCGCTGTTATGCACTTATTTAAAGGCGGGGACCATATTATTTTAACGGATGATGTATATGGTGGTACATTTCGTTTAGCCACAAAAATTTTGAACCGATATCAAATTGATGTAAGCTTTGTCGACACAAGTGATGCGGAACAAGTAAGAAAAGCGATTCAATCGAATACAAAAGCGATTTATATCGAAACGCCGACAAACCCGTTGTTAAAAGTTACAAATATCCGAGAAATCGCGGCTATAGCCAAAGTAAATGATTTGCTCGTCATTGTCGATAATACTTTTGCCACTCCTTATTGGCAAAACCCGTTGGAGCTCGGGGCGGATATTGTTCTCCACAGTGCGACGAAATACTTAGGCGGTCACAGTGATGTGGTTGCCGGTGTGGCAGTTGTTGGATCTGACCGGTTGGCCCGTGAACTTCACTTTATTCAAAATTCAGTAGGTGCCGTCCTCGGTCCGGATGATAGTTGGCTGTTAATCCGTGGCATTAAAACATTAGCCATTCGCATGGAGGAAATTGAGGCGAATACAAAGGCTATTGCTGAATTTTTGCAAGAGCATCCGAAAGTGAGAAGAGTATTTTATCCTGGCTTTCCGACACATATTGGGCATGAAGTTCATAAAAGCCAAGCACGCGGATTTGGTGGAATGATTTCCTTTGACGTTGGAAGCGGTGAATTAGCAGAACAAGTGCTGGCCAAAACAAAGATTTTCACATTAGCAGAAAGCCTCGGCGCTGTCGAAAGTTTAATTTCATTACCGGCAAAAATGACGCACGCTTCGATACCAAAAGAAAGAAGGGAACAATTAGGGATTACCGATGGACTTATTCGTATTTCTGTCGGAATTGAAGATGTTCAAGATTTAATTGAAGACTTGAAAACTGCATTGGATAGTTAAAAGCTGTGGTTAAAAATGGATCCGAATAGGCGGATCCATTTTTAATACCCGGATACCTCTTTATTTGCTAAAAAATGGCTGTTTCTTTTTAAAATGGCAAAGCTGCCAATACTCATTACCAACAAAAATACAGCTGCACTGAAAAACGCTCCGGTAGGTGTCAGTGAAAATGCCCCGGTAATCGATGTTCCGAGGAATGAACCTAATGAATAAAAAGCATAGAAAATTCCATAGGCTTTCCCTCGAATATGTTGAGAAGAATATTTCGCAACAAGGCTGCTCATCGATGGGAAAATGAGTGCGAAACCGATTCCATATATAAGCATGCTCATAAGCAAGAATGTAAAATTAAAGGCAAAACCGGCGACTGCTTGAGCAACGGCAATGATAACAAGACCGATGGGTAATAGCCATTCATTATGAAATCGATCAAACACCCGATTGGTCGGCAGCATAAAAAACAAAATAGCGACAATCCCAAAGATACTCATTAGCATTCCGCTGATATGGTTTGCCAACTCAAGTCCATCCACTTTTAATGGCAACATATAGGCAAGGATACCTTGAGAAGCCGATAATGATAATGCACCAAGAAAAGCGAATAATAAACCTTTGTTTTTAAACAGTTCTTGAATTTTTCCTTTATTGTTTCCACGTACCACATCTTTTTGTCTTTCTATTGATTTTAATAACGCTGTCAAAACACATGCGAAAATCATCAGGCAACCAATGATGAAATAGACGGTTTCGCTGCCACTTTTCGCAGAGACCATACCTGCAAAGGCCGGTCCGCCAATTGCCGCTAAACCAACTGCTGCACCTGAGAACGCCATGGTTTTCCCGCTCTTTTTATTTTTATTCGATAAGGACAAGTATGTAAAAGCAGCAGGTGTAATAATCCCGGCGCTAAGTCCGTTCATAAAACGAATGGCAAGTAACTGCATTGGGGAAGTAGCAATAGCATAAAGAAGTAAAATTACCCCATTTACCAAAAATCCATAGAGCATTACTTGTTTTGGTCCTTTATGATCAACGAAATAACCGGAGAAAAAATTGCTGAACAAATTGGATAAAGAATAAGCTCCGACAATAAAACCAATGAGTCCTAGGCTGGCTCCTAAACTTTGGGCATATGTGCTTGTGATCGGAAATTGGGCAAACAGGTCGATAAATGAAATGAAGATAAGAAAATAAAGAATAAAAGGCAATGGTCCGTCTCCTTTCCTTATATTATTTGGGCGGTATTGTCCAGCTCGAGTCGCTAGGTGAACCCTACGCTTTTTTATACGTTAAGAAAGTATAAATTTCCAGCAAAGAAGCGAATTCGACG
>NZ_JAJCHL010000038.1:0-31035 GCF_020554505.1 Caldibacillus sp. 210928-DFI.2.18 | reverse complement strand
GTGCTGCCGCAACCGGGTTGTTCGAGTGAATAAAATCACGCCAACGCAATTTTCGTAATGTCAATGTTAAAAATTGAAAGCTCAATACATGGAAAAACGGAAAGCTTATCGTAAATTCATTTTTTTCGTTATAGTTCTTGTCATACGTAAAGACTGCAATGGGTTAAATTGGTTTCCTATACTTATTATAAAGCAAGCTAAAGTAAAGATACATGTGCTCATGAAAATTTGTTTGATAGTAGCTTTGTGGTTCGACATGAATAATGAGTATTGTTTCTTCCCCTTTTAATTTTGCTTCGATAAAGAAAACTCGGCGATTGCCTAGCCTTTAGGCAAGAGCAGAGCCGTAGTTCACCGAAAAAATATAAAATTTTTTCGGCTGCGATGTAATCCCTCGAAGCTTTCCTTGTGCACTTATGCGTTAGGAAAGTAGAAATTGAAAAATTTATACTTTCCTATTAGCTAACAATATCAGCACGCCGACTTTCACCTCCCAAAAGATCTGTGAATACTTCCTCAGAAAGCGGCCGAATCGCCGAAAAGTCGATATACTTGTGCACTTCGGGAAAAAACAACTCGAGAAATTCTGCGAAAAACGTATGAAGTAATTCTTTAAAAAGTTAGTCATGGTCTGTATACCTTGACGTACCTGCATCTTCATAAAAGTAGGTAAGAACAGGCATGTTGTCACTCCTTTTTAAAATATGATTCCATACTTAGGAATGAAAGTGATTTGTGCAATTGAATCAGGATGAATAAGTAAGGGGGGATTATATACAATTTTCGATATCAGGTTAAGAAATCCTGCTATGGTTTATAAAAAATCGTGTTAGGCAGGGAAAATTTTATAGGAATTATTGTATTGTGGATAACCTAGAACTATGGATAACTTTAATATTTTCCAAACTCCAAGCTTCCCCATATTTGGCAGTAAAACACCACCCAATAAAGCTGGTGGTGCTAGACCGCAGATTAGGAAATTAAAAATGACAAAACCTATCTTTTTGCCTTCATGACAAAAAGTTGCGCCGTAAAATCACCGGATTGTTTATAACCACTCTGATCAACGACAACATTTCCTTCTTCCAATACAAGACCGAAATTCATCAGTTCATCTCCATAATGTGTTACACTTGAACCCTCGATTTCATATTCTGTATTCGGATCCAGACCTTTTAATAGCAGTTTTTTGTATTTAGGATTTGGTTTTGCCAGAACTTGAAAATAACCTATGATCGCTTCTTTCTTATCCTTTGAAACAACCATCCATGCAGTATCATTACCGCTTCCAACAAAGGGACTCAATAACCGATAAAAGATCCCTTTTTGAATCAGTTCACGATGTTTCTTATAAAAATTGACTTGTTCACGCATACATGCCCTGTCGTATTCTGACATTGTTGTAACATCAAGTTCGTAACCGAAGACACCGAAGTAGGCAACAGCAGCCCTCATATGGAGATTGGTCAACCGTTTAACTTGGTGATTAGGTATGGCAGAAACATGTGCACCTATCGCACTTAATGGGTAAACAAGAGATGTACCGTATTGGATTTTTAATCGTTCAACGGCATCTGTATCATCACTTGTCCATGTTTGCGGGGCATAATAAATCATTCCCGGATCAAAACGTGCTCCACCAGCGGCACACGATTCAAATAAAACATGGGTGAATTCACTGGTCAATCGTTCATACAAACGGTAAACACCTAAAATATAACGGTGAGATAATTCCCTTTGGCGTTCAGCCGGTAAAGTCGCCGATCCTATTTCAGTCATATAGCGGTTCATATCCCATTTGATATAAGAAATTGATGCAGTGGAAAGCAATTTTGCCATCATTTCATAAATATGATCAACAACTTCCTTCCTCGAAAAATCCAGTACGAACTGGTTTCTTCCCGGCGATTGTCTCCTGCCCGGAACTTGGATCAACCAATCAGGATGCTCACTGTATAACTTACTTTGCTTTGAAATCATTTCCGGTTCAATCCACAAGCCGAATGCTAAACCGAGATCATTGATTTTCCGCGACAGACCATCAATTCCACTTGGTATTTTTTCGTGATTAACAAACCAATCCCCTAAAGATGTTTTGCTATTATTTCTTTGTCCAAACCATCCATCATCCAATACAAATAATTCTACCCCGAGGCCTTTGGCAACTTTAGCTATCTCCAGTAATTTCTCTTCATGAAATGAAAAGTATGTTGCTTCCCAATTATTAATCAAAACAGGTCTCATTTTGTCCCGCCATTTTCCTCTGGCTAGCCTGGTTCGATAAAGTTCATGGTACGTCTGACTCATTCCATTTAAGCCTTGGTCCGAGTATACCATCACCGCTTCAGGTGTCTGAAACGATTCTCCGCTCTCTAATAGCCAGTTAAAATCAAATGGATTGATGCCCAACGATACACGGGCAATTTCAAAGTTATCAACTTCAACTTGTGCCAAAAAGTTTCCACTATAAACGAGACTGAACCCGTACACTTCCCCTTGATGTTCAGTCGCATCCGGCCTTTTTAAAGCAATGAACGGGTTATGGTGTGGACTGCTTGCATTTCCTCTAGTACTTGATATGCTTTGGATGCCTACTTCCAGTTTTCGATTTTTCACATGTCTTTCTCTTGCCCAAGCCCCGGACAGATGGATCATTTCAAAATCGGCATCAAAGAAATCAATATTTGCACTCATGACCCTTGTTAAATTCAATGCTTGTTTTCCTTTATTAATAAACTTCGCACTCCGCGTAAGAACATTAAATTGAGCAAAAACGGTATATAGTAAAATGATCTCTGTAGCCGTTTGTTCGTCAAACAAGTGGATTTCCAAAGTAATGGCTTCACTTTCATTTTCTACATAGGTTGCCGGTAGCCCATCTAATCTGGGTTTCCCCTTATAAATTTTATGTTCCTTATACTCAAAGTTCGAAATACGGCTACCATTCTCATAAACAATTTGAAATGCAGGTTCGCGAAAATCCGTCGTTCCATAGGATGGATACTCCTGCTTAATCATCTCCAAGGAAAATGCCGGATCATCCTCAAATTGTACAGTGGAATTTGCCCTCGGTTTGATTTTAAGCATATGGGAAAATGATGCTCGGTGGTGAATCCTTTTTCCATAAAATATATGTCCTAGTTGGTTATTTTTTAAAATCTTGAATATATAGCTAAAATTCAAACCTTGGATATGAAATTCTTTCGTCCCTTCATTGTAATAGATGGCAATTTGGTCCAACTTCATGTCCATTTCTTCGCCTCCACAACTTTTGGAAATCTCCAATAAAATTCAAAAGTAAACGGTTATTTTATTAAAATATTACTTATGACTAAGAAAAATCCCTATAATTATAGATTTAGTATAGGGATTTTTTTAGAACATTAATATAACAATATTACTCTTCCCTGATCGGCGTTAGTATATAAGAGTATTTGTATGTTTGGTCAGCATATAATGTAAATTCCGGATGTGTTTTTTGTCCCCAACTGTCATCTCCGCCTACTCCCATTTGTTTAAAGTTTACACGGACAACTGTTTTATCTGATTCCGGTAACTTATACATATGACTGGCTTGCTCAAGTTCTTCAGGTAAATAAGGAAGTGCATTGAATTCGATCGTTGGCATTCCGGTTATTTTCAATCCAGTTCCATCTTCACCATAAATTTTTGCCCATCGCACGCCGATCTTGTTTCCACATTCTTGCGGTTTTAAATATGGCGTATATTGTTTGGAAACTTTCCCGCAATATTTACCAATTTTTGCCCCTTTCTCTCTATCGATATAATTTTCATGTGGGCCTTTCCCGTACCATTCCACATTTTCAAAACTTACCGGCATCGTAAACATCATACCGATTTCAGGAATTTCAGGGAGATTAGGATTTGGAATTAGTTCATAATGAACAGTAACTTTTCCTATTGAGTCCACTTGGTAACGAATAGAACAGATTGATTCTTTTTCAGTTGGAATCGTATGTTTAACTGAAACAACAACATGACCCTCTTTTTCCTCAAAGTGAAAATCTTTTAAGGAACTGTTTTTACCAGCATTTTTCCAAACAGCACTGCGAACATCCAATTTACTTCCACGATCATTGTCCGTCATGGCACGCCAAAAGTTTGGTCTTAATGGAGTTTGCAACAACTGTTTATCATTGTAAATATAAGACGTTAAGAAACCGCTCGTTTTGTCAAAAACAACTGTAAACTGTTTTCCGTTAACATGTAACTCTTGCTCAAGATTAGTAACAGATATTTCACCTACAATATCATAATTTTCTTTAACCATTTCTGGTTCTCGAATTATAAATTGCTCAAAAGCAATCTCATGTCCCTCTTCTGCCCATAATTTCGTTTCTTTTAAATGAAGGCTTACCGTTAATACTAACTCACCACAGTAAGATTCAAAGTCCCTGGTACTAATTCCAAGAGTTATGTCTTCCGTATGGCCCGGAGCAACATTCACTTCACTAGTTCCTGACTTCACTTCTACTCCATTTTCTGTTACGGTCCATTTAAAAGTAAATTCATTTAAATTTGTAAATAAAAATTTATTTTTTAAACGAATGACACCTTGATTTAGATCAACTGCGGAGAAATCTACATTTTGATAGCATTTTTTCACTTCAAAAATTTTTGGAGAAACCGTTCCGTCAGCAAAAATAATCCCATCCCCACAGAAGTTTCCATCATGAGGAGATTCACCGAAGTCACCTCCATATGCCAAATATTCTATTCCATCACTCGTTGTCGTCCGTAGAGCTTGGTCTTTCCAGTCCCAAATAAACCCGCCTTGTAGGACCGGGTATTTATCAAATAAATCAGTGTACTTAAACAAGTTACCGGTTGAATTCCCCATTGAGTGACTATATTCACATAATATATATGGTTTTACCGGCTTATTTGATTTTTCCGCCTCAATCGCATATTGCTCGACTACATGTGGAGGAATATACATGGTACTTTCTATATCTGAAGCCCTTTCCGATTTTCGGTAATGGAAAATGCCTTCGTAATGAACAATTCTTGTCGGATCATTTTCTCTTAAAAAGTCATGCATTTTTACAAAATTATCACCGCCGAAAGACTCATTCCCTAAAGACCATATAACAACAGAAGGGTGATTTTTATCACGCTGGAACATAGAATTGCAACGATCTAAGACATTTTCCGTCCACTCCTGCTTACTCCCTGGAATGGTCTCTTCCTCTTCCTGCTGATCGTAACGCCAAGTTCCATGAGTTTCTAGGTTTGTTTCATCGATGACGTAAAGTCCATATTCATCACATAAATCATAAAACAATGGATGATTCGGATAATGAGAAGTCCGAACGGCATTAATATTATACAGTTTCATTAATTTTATATCATGAAGCATATCTTCATAATCAATTGCCCTTCCTTTATCAGCTGAAAATTCATGACGGTTCACACCTTTAAAGACAATCCGTTTGCCATTAATATGCATAACCCCGTCCTTCAGTTCAAATTTTCGGAATCCGACTTTACAGCTTTGATACTCAATGACATTCCCATCTGAATCCTTTACATTCATGACAAGAGTATATAAATTAGGAAATTCTGCACTCCATTTTAAAGGATTTTCCACAAATGCATGAACAGTAATATTTTCAATAGTTAGATTGGACATTTCAATTTCATAGATAAGTGGATTTTTAAGAACTGCTCGCTGATTTGAATCAAAGAGTTGTGCTTCAAAAGTTACTCTTCCTTTATATTCACCCTCATAATTACTCATTTTTGCTGTGATTTTCAAATCTGCATCCTCATAATTTTGATCCAAATCTGTTTGTACAAAGAAATCTTGAATGTGAACAATTGGAGTGGTATATAAATAAACATCACGAAAAATCCCACTCAATCTCCAAAAATCTTGATCTTCAAGCCAACTTGCATCACACCAGCGATAAACTTCGACCGCAAGTTTGTTCTCCCTATCTCTTAAATAGGGGGTTATATCAAATTCTGCTGGAGTAAATGTATCTTCACTATATCCGACAAGGTCACCATTAACCCAAATATAAAAAGCGGATTCAACACCTTGAAAACTAATATATACCGGTTGCCCTTCCCACTCTTTCGGCACCTTAAACATTGTAATATACTGGCCTACCGGATTATATTTTGTCGGTGCAAAAGGTGGTTTAATATTTTCTGTATCTTCCCAAGGATATCTTACGTTAGTGTATTGGGGATAATCATATCCTTGTAATTGCCAATGTCCGGGTACTTTTATTTCATCCCAACCAGAACTCTTAAAATCTTCTTTAAAAAATTCCCGATTTCGCATTTCAGGAGTTTCATAGAACGCAAATTTCCAGCTTCCATTCAATGAATAATAATAAGTAGATTCACTCCGTTTTCCCTCCAGAGCCTTTTGCATGCTCTGATAAGAAATTGATGTTGCATGTGCAGCTAAACGATTTAGTTGGAAAATGTCTGGATTATTATTCCACTCTGGATAGCCGTTAGTTGGAGGAACATAAGAAAATTTTTTTACCTTATTCATTACCTTTGTACCCCTTTTCAATGTGATTTTATTTATATAAAACTTATTAACCTTTTACAGATCCCATCATGCCTGCGACAAAATGTTTTTGCATCAAGAAGAAAATAATCGCTGTCGGCAATGTGGCAATGACAATTGCGGTATAAATCACACCGTAATCCGGTGCATATGCTGCCCCTAAATTAGAAACAAGTAGAGGAATCGTCTTTTTCTCAGGAGATTGTAAAATTACAAGCGGCCACATGTAATTGTTCCAACTGTTCATAAATGTAATAATTGCCGCTGCCGCATATGAGTTTTTCATTGTCGGCATATATATCCGGAAAAAGATACCCAATTCACTCAGTCCATCAATTCTTCCCGCTTCAACTAAGTCTCTCGGAAACATCTTTGTGTTTTGACGGAAAAAGAAGATTAAGAAAGCTGTTGTTATACCTGGAAGAATAACAGCAACAATAGTATCAATACCTATGCCCGGTACGACATTTGTCCATTTGCCAAACATCCGGTATAAAGGAACCATCAATGCGGCAAAGGGAATCATCATAGATAATAATAGGATATTAAAAACGGTTTCTCTTGATCGATTTTTATACATTTCAAAACCATAACCTGCCGCTGAGGAAATAACTAGGGCAAGTACAGTCGTTACTACGGCAATTAGAAATGAATTCCATAATGCTGAACCAACATCATAAGTACTGAACAAGTTTTTCAAGTTCGCAATAAGATTTGTACCAGGAAGTAATGTACCTTTTGTTATATCAACAGATTTATTTGTCATACTGATAATCATCCATATAAATGGAAACACCGAAATAAATGCAGCCACACTCAGAAAAACATAAATAAATATATTTTTTACCTTAGTCATTTCGATCACCTGCCACTTTAAATTGAATCAACGAAAAGATGACGACTAATATGACGATTACATAGGATACAGTTGCTGCATAGCCAAAATCCGGGCTGTATTTAAATGATAAATTATAAATATATTGTGAGATTGTCAGTGTTGCATTACCCGGTCCGCCTTGGGTTATGTTCATCGGCTCATCGAATAATTGCAGTGTACCAATTGTTGATGTGATCGATGTAAAAAGAATAATCGGTTTCAACATCGGAATTGTAATTCGAAAAAATTGTTGTACCGAGGAAGCACCATCAATTTTTGCTGCTTCATAAATCGATCTGTCGATATTTTGCAGTGATGATAAGTAAAAGATCATATTATAACCGGTCCATCTCCATGTTATTGCAAGTATAATAGTTACCTTAGCCCAAAAAGGGTCGGTAATCCAATTAATTGGTTCCGAAATAATGTGTACAGTTTCTAAAAAATTATTAACAAGTCCATCGGTAGCAAATAAATATTTAAAAATAACAGAGTAAGCAACTAGTGAAGTAACGGCCGGCAAAAAGATCGCCGTTCTAAAAAACCCTTTAAACCTTAAATTCGGCCTGTTCAATAGCACTGAAAAAACAAGTGCAAGGATGATCATAATTGGAACTTGGAAAATGAGATAAATTAGAGTATTTTTTAATGCGGTCAAAAAGGTCGGGTCACTAAATAAACGTGTATAGTTTTCAAAACCAACAAAGTCTAAATTACTCCCCATTCCTGTTTGGAATGATAAGATGAAAGCTTGGATCATTGGATAGAAATAAAACAAACAGATCATAAACACTGAAAAAATAACGAACATCCATCCAATGGTTCTCTTTTTAAACTTCAGTCCCATGATAATACCTCCCCCGAAAAAAGAAATGGGCAATTTATCCATTAATTTTTTGAACGCACATGCTTACTGGGTAAATTGCCCGGCTATTATTGATTATTTACTTATTACTTTATTTGGGCCTCGGCTTGTTTTTGCGCATCATCTAAAACTTCTTGGAGATCGGCTCCCTTTAAATATTTTTGCATTTCGTTAGCTAAAATATCTTCAATTGCATAGGTGTGCATACCATAATTAACTGGTTTTACTTCTTCCATCCAAGTTGTAAAATCACTAATTGTTTTCTGACCGCCGAAAAATTCATCAGCAGTTTGATAGGCTTCTCCTTTAGTAGCAGGAATATAAGTACCGATTGCACCGACTTCAGTGGCAAGCTCCTGATACATGTCAATATTTTTTCCAAAAGTTTCTGCCAAGAATTTTGCAGCTTCTTCTTTGCCATCAACATTTAAAATATACCATGAACTACCGCCTAGGTTGGAGGCGTTTACAGAACCGTCAATCGATAATCTAGGAATCGGAGCAATTGCCCATTTACCGGATTGGGAAGGTTCCGCCTTAATACTTGGAGTAATCCAGTTTCCTGTAGCTGTTTCTACAATTTCGCCACTGTTTAGAGCGCCTACATATTGACTCCAGTCTGTTGTTTCTTTAAAAATACCGGCATTTACCATCTTTTTATAAATTTGGAACGCTTCTTTCAAAGCTTTATTATCAGCAATATTAGGTGTTTTACCATTCTCTTCCAAATACCAAGAACCGGCCGTTTGAATCATAACACGTAAAATTCCTAAGTCGCTCGGGTCATTCGTAGAAATATATTTTCCTGTTTTTTTATAAATATCGATGGCCATATCAGCGAATTGTTCCCAAGTGATATTTTGGAAATCTTCTAAACTATAACCAGCTTCCTCAATATAGTCTTTACGAAGATATAAACCGGTTACACCAGTGTCAAATGGTAGACCATATTGCTTTCCATCATAGCTAGATGAAGAAATTTTGTATTGAGCAAAATCATCTGTGTTAATATAATCGGAAATGTCAAAAAATGCATCAGGATAAGCTTGTAGAAAACTTTGAGCACGGTAATCTTCAATCAATACAATATTTGGCATACCTTTCGTTGTTCCTGAACTCAAACCGGTGTTCAATTTCTGAACAATATCATCTTGAGAATTTTCGATGATGTTCAGTTTAAAGTCGGAATTACTTTCTTTATAGTACTTTTCAGCAATTTTCATCGCAGCAATATTAAATTTTGGATCCCAAGCCCATACGGTTATGGAACCATCTTTCTTTTCTGTGCTTCCCCCTTGATTGGATTTTTCACCAGAAGAACAACCTGCTATCAATAGTAAGCTAGCAAACAAGAAAATCCATATCTTTTTCATAAAATAATACCTCCTCAGTAAAATGGAAACGTTACCTTTTCACTAAAATTTTACCATTGTTTATTTAAAAAATCTAGAGTTATTTTTGATATCAGAAAAATTCATTTCTAACAGGCTACAAAGGCATTACATTTAAGTAACAATTACTGGTTTAAAGTAACTATTTTCTTTACAATTCCTGCAAGTTAAAGAAAAATAATTGCAGTATTTTACTTAAATTACACGTTTTATTTTACTGTATTTTTTACTACTATGTTAATAATATTGAGAAAAAGACCTTTTTTTCATAACGATTTAATAACGTTAGGGGAGAATTTGAAAGTAAGCGTGATTACCAAATATCAAAAAGAGCATACCGAAAAGGAATGATAGATATGTCATGAGTCTAGTGATCCGATTGATTTAAAAAAACGGATACGGTGATAGGGTCATTATGAGTTTGTAAAAATATGAAAAATGATGATTATGGTGGATGTGTCCCGTAAGTTTGCTGCCGTAGAAAAGAAATTGGCAGAAGGGAATGTATTTGACGAAGATACTTCTATAAGGAGATTGAGGACAAGCATAATGTATAAATTGATTGTGATTGAAATTGCTCATTAAGATTGAATTGTTTTGTTGTTGAATTATGGTATCTTGTGTCGCTTCCAATCTTTCCAAATGATGTTAAACAACTACTACATCACTTTCGGATTAACCATCAAATCATTATCCATGACAGTCATAAAGAAAAATCACCAACCTGTATATTAGTTGGTGATTTTACATAATCATTAAACAACGATGGTTACTCTCCAGCAGTCTTTAAGAAATAGTTAATCATTGCCAGTTTCCATGAATAGTTGGATTATCATTGTTTATCAGCATTAGGCTATCCCCGATATCGCGATTTCAATTTTTGAGGATTCTTTTTATTTCAACAACTCTTTCACCTTATTTACAACATTTTCAACGGTGAATCCGTATTCCTCTATTAATTTATTGCCATTTCCGGATGCACCAAATGTGTTTATGCCAAGAACTGCTCCTTTTTCACCAACGTATTTTTCCCAACCGAAAGGAGATCCCATCTCGATTGCAAGACGAGGCTTCACTGTAGAAGGTAAGACAGATTCTTTATAAGCTTCATCTTGTTGTTCAAAGCGATCCCATGAAGGCATACTCACAACATCAACAGAAATTCCGCTTTCTATTAATACACCTTGTGCCCGTATTGCTAGTTGAACTTCTGAACCTGTCGCAATTACTAACGCATCCGGAACTTCTTTTTCACCTTTACTGATTATATATGCCCCATGTTTTACACCTACATACGCATTTTTTGCTGTCCCTTCTAATGTTGGCAAGTTTTGGCGAGTCAATACTAATACCGTTGGCTGGTCTTTGCTTTCCAAAGCGAGACGCCATGCAGCTTGGACTTCATTCGCATCTGCCGGCCGGATAACCGAAAGATTAGGAATGGCTCTTAATCCAGCTAATTGTTCAACGGGTTGGTGGGTTGGACCATCTTCTCCTACCGCAATTGAATCATGAGTAAATACATAGGTTACCGGCACACTCATTAAAGCAGATAAGCGAATCGCTGGTTTTAAGTAGTCACTAAATACGAAGAAGGTAGCTCCTTGAACTTTTACACCTCCGTGAAGTGCCATCCCGTTCAGCGCTGCACCCATTGCAAATTCCCGAACACCAAACCAAATATTTCTGCCTGAGTAATTTTCCGGGCAAAAATCACCTTGTCCAACCATATAATTTTTGTTTGATTCAAATAAGTCAGCACTACCACCAATTAAATTTGTAACTTTTTTCACAATGGCATTTAACACTTTACTGGAAGAAACACGAGTTGCGACCGTTTCTCCGGGTGTGAATACCGGTAAATCCTTGTCCCAGCCATTCGGAAGTTCACCGCTAATGGCAGTTTGAAATTCAGTTGCCTTTTCAACATATTTTTCTTTATATTCAGTAAATGTCTTTTCCCACTTCTCTTCAGCAGCCTTACCTGATTCTACAATTTTTTCATTGAAATCAGCATAAACTTCCTCTGGTACTTCAAATTCCGGATAATGCCAGCTGTAAAATTCTTTTGTTAATTTGCTTTCATCTTTACCGAGCGGTGCACCGTGTGATTTAGAAGAACCGGACTTATTTGGTGACCCGTAACCGATAACTGTTTTTATTTCGATTAATGTCGGTTGATCTGTATTTAATCTAGCCTCTTTTATTGCTTGACGGATAGCGTTTAAATCGTTACCGTCTTCAACGCGCAACACTTGCCAACCAAGCGCTTCAAAACGTTTTTGAACATTATCGGAGTTTGTTAGGCTCAAATCTCCATCTAATGAAATATCGTTTGAATCATATAGGACAACCAATTTGCCAAGTTTTAAATGTCCGGCAAGTGATGTTGCTTCATGGGAAATGCCTTCCATTAAGTCCCCGTCACCGACAAGAGCATAAGTATAATGGTCAACAATTTTTAAATCTTCCCGATTATATTTTGCAGCTAGGAAACACTCTGCCATTGCCATTCCAACTGCCATTGATATCCCTTGACCCAATGGACCGGTTGTCGCTTCAACACCGTCCGTATGATGGACTTCCGGATGCCCCGGTGTTTTTGAACCCAATTGACGGAAGTTTTTTAAGTCATCAATTGTAACATGATAACCGGATAGATGTAACAAACTGTATAATAATGCAGAGCCATGACCGGCAGATAAAACAAAACGATCGCGATTAAACCATTTTGGGTTTTTCGGATTATGTTTCATAAATTCGGTCCATAGCACATATGCCATTGGTGCTGCACCCATTGGTAATCCCGGGTGACCGGAGTTTGCCTTTTCAATCATATCAATGGATAATGTTCGAAGCGCATTGACTGATAATTGTTCAACAGAAACGGTGCTAACCATTAGATTTCCTCCTATAGTTTCTATTTTTGTTAAATCAAGTGCAATAGTTGACCGCAAATTGCCCTAATCTATGAAAGGTTTATCACCCAAAAAGGTTAGATATAGTATTGTTTAAAATTGATATAACAAATCATCGTGCTTCGAATGTAAGATTGTTAGAAAAATACATCTTTTTGGGTGTAAACCATAAAGAACTAGTTACTCTTTTTTTGGAACCTTTTTCCAGTCTTCTAAAAATTGTTTAATTCCTTTTTCTGTTAAAGGGTGGCTCCATAGTTTAGGAAATAGATTCCCGGGGATTGTGGCAATATCTGCACCGGCAATTGCCGCCTCTTCAACATGTTGGAGATTCCGTACACTTGCAGTAATAATTTCTGTTTCGTAATTGTAGTTGGAAAGTACTGTCTTTAGACGTTTAATTAATTGAAGACCTTCCGTACCTATATCATCAAGTCTTCCTACAAATGGGCTAACATAAGTTGCACCGGCTTTTGCAGCCATTAATCCTTGAGCAACAGTGAATATTAATGTAACATTTGTTTTAATACCTTCTTTGGAAAGAATATGGACAGCTGCCAAACCTGCTTCGGTCATCGGGATTTTTACAACGACATTTGGAGCCCATGTTGCAAGAACTCTCGCTTCCTCAACCATTTCTTCTGTTGTTAAACCGATAACTTCTGCACTTACCGGACCGTCTACTATACTACAAATCTCTTTAATAACTTCTTCAAAATCTCTGCCTTCATGAGCGATAATCGTTGGATTGGTCGTTACACCATTGACTAAACCAAGACGTTTTACACGTTTTATTTCATCAATATTTGCTGTATCAAGAAAAAACTTCATGAATCTTACCTCCTATACTTTTTGAGTTAGTTATTTTATAAAGGAAACACTGACGTCCCAATAACTAGAGACAGGAAACACTTTGTTCACTAAAAAACCAGTGGCATGTTTTCGATTGTGATTGGATTTTTTGGAATTACTTTTGCCGGTTTTTAATTTATATTTAAATTTTTTCTATGTCAAAATTTGTTTCAAAACCAGGGTTTTTCCTTACTTGCAAAAATGTTCTGTTTCAACATAACGTAGTTTTTTATCTTTTCCATGAATTATTATTGATTTTGTAATAAATTTATTATTGTTTTGGCGGATTCCACTGATTAACATGTTGTTTGTAATACCCGTTGCAACAAAAAGGCAATCTTCTGCATTGACTAGTTGGTCATGGGTAAGTGCCTGTTTCGGATCAGGTAGTCCCATTTGTTTACATCTTTCGTACTCTTCATTTGTTCGAGGCAGTAATCTCGCTTGCATATCACCGCCTAGACTTTTGATTCCTACTGCTGCTAAAATACCTTCAGGAGCGCCTCCAATGCCAATAAACATATCGATTTTTAAATGTTCAATACATGTTGACATAGCTGGTATAACATCACCTTCTTCAAAAAGAAGAACTTTACCACCAAGGGTCCGAATTTGATCAATCATTGACTGATGACGTTCCCTTCCTTGAATAATAATCGTTAGTTCATTAACTTTCTTTCCTTTTGCTTCAGCAACTGCATATAGATTTTCTTCAAGAGACCGATTAATATTGATTGCTCCTTTTGCTTCCGGTCCGGTGGCGATTTTTTCCATATACATGTCCGGTGCATGAAGTAAAGAGCCTTTTGGAGCAGCTGCGATAACGGTAATTGCATCATTTTGACCATGAATGGTTGAAGTAGTTCCATCAATCGGGTCTACAGCTAAATCCACAGCAGGACCTATACCGGTACCAACTCTTTCCCCAATAAACAGCATTGGTGCCTGATCAATTTCCCCTTCACCAATAACAACAATTCCGTTCATGGCAATCTCGTTT
This sequence comes from Caldibacillus sp. 210928-DFI.2.18, assembly GCF_020554505.1. NCBI lineage: Bacteria > Bacillati > Bacillota > Bacilli > Caryophanales > Bacillaceae > Caldibacillus > Caldibacillus sp. 210928-DFI.2.18. Next base: position 16,582 of record NZ_JAJCHL010000038.1, on the reverse strand, counting down.
AAAAATAGCCGCATTGCACTAGTTGCAGCCCGATCAGCCTCATACTTATTCCCGCTACCCACCCAAGGCAGCGATGCGATAGCCGCTGATTCCGTCACATTTAAAAAATCAATAATTAAACGTTGCATTGGAAACCACTCCTTTTAAAGCCATTTAGAAGTTTTAACAACCGCAAGAACCTGCGACAACTTGTTGACCTTCTCCAGTTAAAAATTGTTTTTCCTTCTCTACAATTTTATCGACCTTGCGCTGAGAACCACCTTGCCACTTAACATTTAAGTAAGCGGCTACAACTTTCTTAGCAACTTCCGGGCCAATAATTTTTGCACCCATTGTAATAATTTGTGCATCATTACTTAGTTGGGCTCTTTCTGCAGAATAAACATCATGAGCCATGGCAGCACGAATTCCCGGATATTTGTTAGCTGCAATACAAACACCAATTCCTGTACCGCAAATCAATATTCCCCGTTCTATTTCACCATTACTTACCCCTTCCGCCACTTTAAAAGCAACATCAGGATAATCAATCGCTTCTATTGAATAACAACCATAATCTTTTACTTCGTGACCCAGTTCCTCAACAAAACTTTTTATTGTTTCTTTCAATTCAAAACCATTATGATCACTACCAATTCCAATTTTCATTTTTAAGACTCCTTTCGATTTGAAAAATATAATTGCATTTTCCTTAACTATCCAATATCATTTTATTACGTTTACTTTTTATTTTCAAGTTTTATTTTCGTTTGTTTTTGTTTTAAAAATATTTTGTGCTTATATTTAATATTTTTTCTTTTATTTCTTGCCAATCATTAATTTTTTGTTTAAACTTGTTATATTAAAATAAATTATATTTCAGGATTTTTATTTGCTTTTAATTTTTTTTACTTGTATTAAAGAAGATGATAGTAGTAACGAATGTCTGGGGGGTAAAATGTGACTAAATTATTTGCAACCGAGAGAAGACAATTAATTTTAACTATTTTAAAGGAAAAAAAACGGGTAACTGTTAAAGATTTAGCGAGAGATGTAAACGTTTCCGAGGCAACTCTACGGACGGATTTAAACATATTAGAAGAAGAGGGACTTTTAACTCGTACACATGGTGGTGCTGTATTAAACGAGGAGTTCCCTGCAAAAAAGAGCTTCTCTGAAAGGGAAAAGAAAAATCGAGATTCTAAATTTGCGATTGCGAAAAAAGCAATTGACTTTATCTCACATAAAGATTGTATTCTTCTTGATGCAAGTACGACAACCCTTGAATTAGCCAAACTTTTACGCGAATCTAATAAGCACATTACCGTTGTTACAAACGGACTTTCACAAGCGTTGGAATTGAAAGAGAACCCTAGTATCAATGTTATTTTAATCGGCGGAATTGCTAGAATGGGGTCTATGGCGATTGAGGGACTACTTGGCAAAAGTGTCTTAGAGAAAATCAATATTGATACTATGTTCACATCAGCAAGCGGTTTTACCGTTGAGGAAGGTCTTACCGACTTTAATGTTTATGAAGTAGAATTAAAAAAAGTTATGGTGGAAAAAGCGAATAAAATCATCGCATTATTAGATTCTTCCAAGATTGGAACAAGTTCAATTGCAACTTTTGCTACTTGTGAACAAATTGATACTATGATTACTGATAAAAATCTTTCAAATGAATTAATTAGTCAATTAAAGGATTACAATATTACAATTTTATCCTGATTAATTACAATAAGATCTGAATCAAATACTATTTATTAAAGGTACATCCCTTATTTCCATAGTTCCTTCTCATAAAATCCGGTACACTTTCAAGAACAAGATAAGGCCAATGACAAATGTCAACTATTACTTAAACCCCAATAATTAACTTGGTTGGAAGACTAGCCCTTTGTTGGCTAGTCTTCCTTTCACTATGAGTATTTTTTAATTTTCTTTTTCAACTTTGTTATTTACATAATTTAGAAATGCTTCTAATAATAGATAACAAGAGGTAGCTCCCGGGTCTTGTACACCGATTGATCGATTACCTAAGCGGCTGGATCGCCCTTTTTTCGATAATAAATCTTTTGTTGACTCCATACCTTTTTTTGCTTCATTTACAGCAGATGTAAATGCACTGACAAAATCTCTGGATTGATTAAATTGGGTTTCTAGTTCAATTACGAATGGAGCTAATGTATCTACCATCGTTTTATCACCGACTTGTGCGCCTCCGCGTTCTTGAATGCCTTTTCCAAATGCAATCCAGAATTCAATTAAATCTTGATCATTTACAATTGTTTTCCCTTTAACTACCTTTGCACCGCGCATAAAGCCAGTTGCATACAATGGACCTACTGATGAACCAACCGCACTTAAAAATGTTTTTCCAACCGTAAGATTTACTTTCGCAGGATCTTCTTCGTAAGCTAATTCTTTATTTAACTTTTCGTTTACCGCTTGCCAACCAATGGACATTGTTACACCATGGTCACCATCGCCTACTTTACGATCTAACTCACAGAGATAATCTTTTTGCTGTTCTATCATTTCTACAATAGATTTAAAATAGTTTATAAAATCTTTTGCTGTAAATTCCATCATAAAACCCCCTTGCTATTTTTGTACAAACATTGGTGTATCAACAGGGTAATCTATCATTTTTTCTAGTTCCTCATCCAATTTTATTAATGTAACTGAACAGCCCCCCATTTCCAGGGAAGTAATATAGTTGCCAACATATGAACGATAAATTTCAATTTCACGCTCACTTAATAACTGTTCAACTCGCCGAAACATAATATATAATTCCATATATGGTGTAGAACCAAGACCATTTACTAGTACAGCCACTTTATCTCTTTTGTTTATTTCTATATCTGCCAAAATATCATTAACTAAACGTTCAGCTACTTCATCAGCAGGTTTTAGAGGCCCTTTTTCAATTCCGGGTTCTCCATGATGACCGAGGCCGATTTCCATTTCGTCATCGCCGATTTCAAAACTCGGTTTTCCTGTTTGAGGTAGTGAACAGGGTGATAAACCAACCCCCATGGAACGGGTATTATCATTTGCCTTTTTTGCAACTCGAACAACTTCTTCTAAATTATATCCTAAGTCCGCTGCTGCACCTGCTGCTTTCCATATGAAAAATTCACCGGCAATGCCACGCCGTTTTTCTTTTTCTTCTTTTGGGGCAGAAGCAACATCATCCGTTGCTAAAGCTGTTCCAATTTGAATATTCTCTTCTAATTCCGCAATTTCAGCAGCCATGCCGAAATTCATTACATCACCGGCATAGTTACCGAACAAATATACTACACCAGCACCTTTATCAATGGCTTTTGTTACATCTACAATAGGATCCGGAGATGGTGATGAAAAAATATTACCAACTGCAACCCCGTCTGCCATACCTTCTCCTACATATCCTAAGAAAGCCGGTTCATGACCTGAACCACCGCCGATTAAAATTCCGACTTTACCTTCTTTTGTTTTTCGTGTTGTTACTAAGGCACGTTTATTTTCAGGTAATTGTCTAACATAATTAGAGTGGGCTTTTACATAGCCTTCTAACATTTCCTCAACAACGTCTTTTGGGTCATTTATAAGTTTTTTCATCAAGTTTCACTCCATTTCGTAATACTATTAACAATCGTTTCGTCTCAATAAAACTCTTTACACCGAAAGGAAAATTAATTTTAGTTTTCCACTACCTTTTTATCTATTTCTGAAGCCGCTATGTTTGTTTCACTAGGAAGTTTCAAGTAGCTTGTTAAAATTGCAGCAACAAAATATAGACCTGCTAATAACCACATTAAACCTTTGACTCCGATTGCTTCATAAAATAAAGTAACTAATGCAGGACCGACAAATACACATAATCCGGCGCCAAGATTTAAAATTGACATTGCAGCCCCTTTATCCCCATCGCCAACCAAAGAAGGTGTTAAGGCAGACAGTGGAACAAATCCGGCTAAACATGCACCCCAAAGAATACCGGTAACCCCAACAAGAAATACATTTCCTTCAAAGAATTGCGGCGTGTAAAATAGCATTAATGTAAATAATCCACAACCAACCGCTCCAAACCATTTAACCGTATTTCTCCACCCCAATCTATCCCCAACATATCCAAAAATTAAATTAAATGCGATATTAGAGATAAATATCGTTCCCCAAATATTTAACCAAACTGTTGTACTAATACCTTGATCCTTTAAATAAATTGGTAAGAACAGTGGAAATGCATACTGGGAGGCTTGGTTTATAATACGTACTATTCCTGCAATTCCAACTTTCGGCTCCTTCTTAATAATCAAAATACCATTTAATAAGTCTTTCAATCTATTATTCCCTATAGATTTATCCGCTTTTATTATACCAATTTGATCACGGTTAACAACAATTGCTAAAAATGCTCCAATTGAAATAAAAATTAGTGCTGCCCATAATGTACCAATGTGGCCAATAATCGGAATAGCCCAACTGGAAAAAAATGCACCCAATACACTTAATCCGCCGGTAAACACAAACCAAAACCAACCGACTGCTTTTCCTAATTGGTAGCTAGGCGTTCGATAAGTAATCCACACTAAAAATGCATAGGCAAATAGTGGGTAGCCAAATCCTCGAACAGCATATGTCGGGATCATTAAACCGTAATTTAATTCAGGTAAAGCGAAAGTTAGAAACAGTACTTGTCCTATTGCATATGTCAAAACCCCAAGTAACATAGTTTTTCTCGGTCCGATAGCTTCTACCAATACTCCCGAAAACCACGCACCAATCGCAATCGTTACTCCATATGCAGTTGTAAGTCCTGCAGCTTGTTGAACGGTAAGTCCCTGGTCAACAAGATAAGGACTTATCCAAGCAAGTTCCAATCCGTCACCCATCATAAAGATTAGAACACCAATATACCCCCAAAACAGATGAGACGGAATACCAATACGATCTAGAAATGATTGTTTTTTTGTCATAAATCTCCCCCCCTTTTTTTCCACTAGGGCATTACGGTACTATGATGATTTTTAAGGATTTTTCCCCTTTCTCCATTAATTCAAATCCCTTTTGAAATTCTTCAAGTGGTAATTTATGTGTTACAACTCCTTCAGTTGGAAAGTCACCGTTAGCAATACCTTCAATTACTAATGGATAGCAATATGGTCCTAAGTGTGATCCTAATAGATCAAGTTCCTTACGATCACTAATAATACTCCAGTCAACAGTTACTGGTTTGCCAAATACACTAAATTCAACAAAGCGGCCTAATTTTCTTATAGCAAAAAGACCTTGTTCAACAGAAGCAGGATGTCCGGTTGCTTCAATATAAACATCACAACCGTAACCGTCCGTCATATTTTTAATTTCTTTCACGACATCCACTTTTGCAGGATTCATAACAATATCTGCACCAAATTTTTTAGCAATCTCTAAACGATCTTCTTTCAAATCTAATACGACTAATGTTTTGGCACCAGACTTTTTAATTGCACCAATCATCCCTAATCCCAGTGTGCCGGCACCCGAAAGTACTACAACATCCCCTAATTCAATCTGTGCACGTTGCACTGCATGTAAACTGCAGGCATATGGTTCTATTAAAATAGCTTTTTCAATTGGTAAATCCTCGGGAACTTTATAGTTAATTGCTTCTTTGGTAAATTTCATGTATTCTGCCATACCACCGTTAACATTATTTTGGAATCCATAAAGGTCATGCTTTTCACACATCCAATATTGACCACGTTTACAAAAACGGCATTCCCAGCACGGAACAATTTGTTCAGAAATTACTCGATCACCAATTTTAAAGTCTGTAACACCTTTTCCTATTTGAACAACTTTCCCGATAAATTCGTGTCCTGGGATCATCGGCGCTTTTATGTACGGAGGTTGTTTTTCATCACCCCAAAAGCTTGGTGCACCGTAGTAGGCCTTTACATCTCCTGCACAAATACCACAAGCTTCTACTTTAACAATAATTTCTTTATCATTTTCAATTTTAGGAGTTTCTACTTCTTCTAATCTATAATCCCCCGGTGCATATGCAACAACAGCTCTCATTGTTTTTGGTATTTCCAAATCCTTAGACTTTTTATTAATTGTTGTCAATTCCATTAAATTTCTCTCCTTTTTAATTATTTTTCAGTGATTTTCAAAGAAACTAATAAAACTTTTAAGCAAAAGAGAATTGAAAACATTGCAACCGTTTCCAATTAATAGCTTAATTTTAGCACTTTCTTTTCTTTTTTGTCAATATTATTTTTTTATTTTTTTATTTATAATCTTTTGGTTTCGTTTTGAAAATAAAAACACTCTTTTTCTATTGCCTAATAATAACAAATTTAATAAAATATAAATGAATGATTTCAAAACTAAATTGCGAGGGGGTGATAATTATGTCTTTTCATGGTTATGATAAAGACTTTAAAATTACTGACAAAGTAGCGATTATAACCGGTGGCGCCAGCGGAATTGGAAAAGCAATTTCAGAACTGTTTCTTGAAAAGGGCGCAAAGGTTGCAATTTTCGATTTGAAAGAAAATGTAAATGATATTGCAAAACGTATAAATGCTGAACATGCAATTGGCGTTTATTGTGATGTAACAAATAATGATAGTATTAATCAAGCGATTCAAAAAGTAAAAAATTCCTTTGGTAAAATTGATATTCTGGTAAATTGTGCAGGAATTGCATTACTTGACAATGCAGAAAACATTTCTGAAGATTATTGGCAAAAAACTATTGATATTAATCTTACCGGTACATTTAAAATGTCTCAAAAAGTCGGTCAAGCAATGATTAAACAAGGTCATGGCGGGAAAATTATTAATTTAGCTTCACAGGCAGCACTTATTGCCTTGGATAATCATGTTGCTTATTGTGCTAGTAAAGCGGGAGTAATTGGGGTAACTAAAGTTTTAGCTTATGAATGGGCACAATTTAAAATTAATGTTAATGCTATCTCACCAACTGTTATCCTAACGGAATTAGGTAAGAAAGCTTGGGCTGGTGAGAAGGGAGAAAAAGCTAAGAAGGAAATTCCACTCGGTCGGTTTGGTTATCCGGAGGAAGTAGCTGCTGTTGCCTTGTTTTTAGTAAGTGACGCTGCAAACTTAATTACCGGGGAAAACATTGTAATTGACGGTGGTAACACAATTAAATAATTTTTGATCGCCTTTTTCCAATTCCACCTTGATATTTTTCAAAAATGTGGTAAGAACGTTTTTTTAAAAGCAATACTTGGAAAAAGGCAATTTGTCTTTTCAAGAAAAAGGAGCTGACGTGTAGAAAGCTCCTTAAAAAATAGATTTTTAATAAGATAAAAGTTTTTCAACAGATAGTTTTATTCTCTTATCGTTTGGCAACCAATCATCTTCAACTGTTCCCACCGGGTAAGGTGTATCATAACCCGTAACACGTAATATTGGCGCTGATAGAGAAAACAGTCCCTTCTCACTAACTAGCGCAGCAATTTCTGCACCTATTCCGTTCGTTTTTACCGCCTCATGAACAATTAGTAATCGCTCAGTTTTTTCAACAGATTTCAATATTGTTTCAATATCAATTGGGGCAACTGTCCTGAGGTCGATTAACTCTAAATGTATATCTTCCTTTTCATATTCATCTACAATCTTCTTTAATGTTTGAACAGGGGGACCCCACGAAACTATTGTTGCATGGTGTCCTTCTTTTACTATGTGAGCCTTTCCTATCTGAATCTCATACTCACCCTCTGGAGCATCCTGCTTGCATGTACGATACAATTTCATCGGTTCGAGAAATAACACCGGATCATTATCCCTTATTGCCGAAATTAATAATCCCTTGGCATCATATGGATTAGATGGCATAACAATCTTTAAGCCGGGTGTATGAGAAAACAAGGCTTCTAAACTATCGGAATGCAACTCGGGTGTTCGAACTCCTCCACCATATGGACTACGAATAACCATAGGGACATGAAATCTTCCTGCAGATTTAAAGCGCATTCGAGCAGCTTGACTGGCAATTTGATCCATTGCCTCATAAATAAACCCTAAAAATTGAATTTCAGCAACAGGTTTTAATCCATTTACACTCATACCCACCGATGTTCCAATAATTGCCGACTCAGCTAATGGCGTATCTATGACCCTATCTTTTCCAAACCTCTCAATTAACCCATCGGTGACTCGGAAAACTCCCCCGTTTCTTCCTACATCCTCACCTAATATTACAACACGAGGATCCTTTTCCATTTCAATTGTTAATGCCTGCTGTATTGCTTGAACCATTGTTATTTCAGCCATTATGGTCACCATCCTTTCTTTGGATTATGCTGTTGGCCTCCATTTGTTGTTCATACAGATGATTAGTCATCTTATCATAAACATGGTTAAAGATTTCATTTATTTTCGGGAAGTCCTGTTTCTCGACTTCATCTATAATACGGTTCATCTCATCCTGAAAATTATTTTCGAATTCACGATCCTGTTCATCGCTCCAAAGATTCTGTTTATGAATCCACTTTTTCAATCTTATAATCGGGTCCTTTTTTAGCCATTCCTCTTTCTCTTCATTACTTCTATATTTATTTGGATCATCTGATGTTGTATGAGGACCATAACGATAAGTAAGAGCCTCAATCAATGTTGGTCCTCCTCCATTTCTAGCCCGTTCTATTGCTTCTTTTGTTGCCTCATATACAGCTACTACATCATTTCCATCAACCTGAATACCTATCATTCCATAAGCAATAGCCTTTTGAGCAATTGTTTTGCTTGCCATCTGTTGTTTTAAGGGAACACTAATTGCATATTGGTTATTTTGGCAAAAGAAGATGGTAGGTGTCTTATAGACCGCTGCAAAATTCAATGCCTCATGGAAATCTCCTTCAGAGGTAGCGCCATCTCCAAAATAACTAATTGCTACACTAGATTCACCTTTCAGCTTTGAAGCATACCCAATTCCCACGGCATGTAAAGTTTGTGCTGCAATAATAATTTGAATGGGTAAAATATTTACATTTTCAGGGGACTTACCTCCTTCTACATGACCTTTGATATAATATAAAATTTGTTCAATCGGCATACCATGAACAAGACAGGCAGCTATATCACGGTAACTTGGACAAATCCAGTCATTTGAATTTAGAGCAAATGCACTTCCAACCTGGGCTGCCTCTTGTCCGCTAAACGGCGCATAGGTTCCGATACGGCCTTGTCTTTGCAACTTAAGCAATTTTTCATCTAATAACCTAGCCTTTTTCATCCACTTATACATTTCTAGTAATTCGGATTGTTTAATGTTTAGTTTTTGTTCATCTACTAAATTACCTTGTTCGTCTAGTCTTTTTATGATTTTAAATGTTAATTGATTTTCGTCAAACATATTTACCACTCCTATCGAGCTTTTAAAAACCATAACTCTGGGGTTTCCATATATTTCTTTAAATCATTCATGAATTTACCTGCTGGTTCACCGTCAATTATCCGATGATCAAAAGATAAGCTTATCCCCATCACATATCCAATCCCGACTTCTCGGTTTGGTAAGATAACTGGCTTCTCTTTGATTGAATGAATACCAAGTATAGCAACCTGAGGATAATTAATAATTGGAGTTGCAAAAAATCCACCATTAGCACCAGTACTAGAGATAGTAAAAGTACCGCCCTGTAATTCACTTAAGGATAGTTTTCCTTTTAAAGCTTTGTCATTCAACTCAGCAATTTCTATGGCCACCTCCTCTACAGACTTTTTGTCAGCTTGGTGTATAACTGGAACAATTAATCCTTGTGGAGTAGCCATAGCAATACCAATGTTATATTCTTTCTTTAAAATAATATTTTCGTTTTCTTCATCAATAACAGCATTAAAAATTGGGTTTCTTTTTAATACATCCACGACAAATTTTACAATAATTGGTAGGTATGTAATTTTTATCATGGATGTTTTATTCAACTCTGACCTTAAGTGAACAAGCCGCTCTGCATTAATTTCTTCCATCCCTGTAACATGAGGAATAGTAAAGGCGGATTTAGTCATATTTTTATAAATTTGCTTTCTTAATCCTCTGATCGGAAAAATCTCATTTTCTAGCGTTTTGTTGGGAAGATTCATTGGTTCATTGACTAAATCTTTGCTATTTTTATCAATGGTTTCTAAAGTAGCAGCGCTTTTCATTTGCTCCAGATAATTCAGGACATCTTGTTTTGTTATGCGACCATTTTTTTCAGAACCTTGAATGTCTTTTAAATTAATTCCCGATTCCCTTGCAAACTTCCTTACACTAGGTGCAGCAATAATTTTCTTTTCTTGTGAAGAAGATTTTAAGAAAGGAAATCTTGACTCTTCACTGTTCTTTTTTTGCGGTTCACTTATATCTACTTTGACGTTATTTTTATTGACTGTCGTGACCTCTTTATCTAATTCAATCTCAACAAGGGAATCCCCAACATAAATTGTATCCCCCTCTTCACCATTTCTTTTCGTAATTAATCCATTTTTAGGCGATGTAATTTCAACAGCAGCTTTATCTGTTTGAACTTCTACAATTGGTTGATCAATTTCCACATGATCTCCTACATTAATAAACCATTGCAAAATTTCAGCTTCATGCAGCCCTTCACCAATATCAGCGAAAATCAGTTTAAAACTCATAATTTGTCATACCTCCTTTGGTGATATTTCTTTTATTTCCACAAGTTGTCTTGCAGCCATACGTGGTAATATTCGTTCTTTATTTACTATTGAAAAAATTACCTCTACAGTTTTTGATAATCTGTCCCCTAAAAATTGGAAAATTGCTTTAGGTGTTCCTTCTACATTTCCATTTAGGACAGAAACAAATAACCCAGCACCGCCACTGTTTGCAATAAAATCGGGAATAACTAAGATACCACGTTGAAACAGTATTTCTTCTGCTTCTTTCGTAACAGGTAGGTTAGCACCTTCCACAATTATTTTGGCTTCAATCTTATCGACTGCTTCAATATTAATAACATCAGCAATAGCAGCAGGAATTAATACATCTGTTTCAACCTCTAACCATTTACTACCTGTCAATTGTTCGTAGTCACTAGGCAATCTTTTTCTACAAATTAGCCCTTTACTATCCTTTAAGGTTAAAAGCAATGGGATATCTAATCCATCTTCCTTATAAATGGTTCCTTGTATATCCGCAACTGCCACAACCTTAATACCACTTTCATAAAGGAACTTTGCTGCACTTGCTCCAACACTCCCAAAACCTTGAATGGATACCTTAGCTTGTTGAGGGTCTTCTCCTAGTTGCTCTAAACTTTTAATGGTTACCACTGAAACACCGTAGCCTGTTACAAGTTCAGTTAGAGCAGTACCATCATATCTTGCTTTCATTGCCTTTTGTAATTCATTTAATAGAGAAGGAGCATTTTCTTGTTTATCAATAAAAGCTTGAACTGAAGAATTTAATCCCAGTTCGGATAGAATCTGAAGAATGTCCTCTTCACGTGTTCCTAAATCCTCACTTGTTAGCCAACATTCTTTTATATATGGAGTATGTGCTTCAAGATATCTTTTTAACACTTCTTTGCTTTTAGGATCATTGGGTGGAAAATCAATACCTCCTTTCGCTCCGCCAACTGTCATACCTAATCCCGCCATCTTAATGGTCATTATTTCAGCTAATCGTTGTATTTCTTCTTTCGTAACGCCTTTTCTCATTCTGATTCCACCAGCACAAAACCCAGCTTTCATTTCGTCAATAACTAGGTACCCCTTTGCCCCTGTTACTGGATCAATCCATTCTGTGGATAAATATGGTTGTTTCAATTTTATTCCCCCTTGTAAAAATTAATTCTTAATATCAATGCCATCATTTAGATTCGTACTACTTAATATTGAGAGATTTTTCTTTCTGCTGTAAATCATGGTAAATACGATAAGCACAATAGCTAATCCCCCAACAACCGGCGCATCTAAAATTGCCAAAACAGTAAATAAAAAGCTACTAATGATCCCCAATATACTAAATGTAATGAGAAGTGGCTTCGGGATCCTAATGATGGCATGTTCATACTCCCGGCTGGCCTTTTTGAAAATCTTAAGTGCGCTAAATCCCATAATTAATCCGCTTATTAATAAACCAACAATTGTCATTGTTGCAAACACTGTTTCACTGATTCCGGAAATAATAAGGATCATTGGTACTACACTTAATAAAACTAGCGAAATATAAGGAGTACCAAACTTTTGATGTTTTTTAGTAAATAACTTTGATATTACTCCTTCATTCCCCATAACAGCCAACTCCTGTGGTATTACAAGCATAATCGCATTTAGCGTAGTAAAGATGGCTAAAAAACCTCCAACAGCTATTAAGTCTACAACCCAATTTGGTAAAAACAGGCTAGCAGTCATTGGTATCGAAGCGCTAAATCCTATAAATTCATCAATAGGTACAATCGATGTACAAATATAAGATACCCCCATATAAATTAACGCAACAGTCACTAAACTTATTATTATTGCCAAAGGAGTATTCTCTTGAGGGTTCTTTATTTCTCCTCCTATTTCTGTAACAATTCCATAACCTGCATAAGAATAAAAGGATAAAACTGCAGCCATTAAGAGACCACTCACTCCATTTCTTAAGAATGGACCTTTGTCAAATGCAACAAACTCCGCACTCTGTTGGTGAAGGAATCCAAATATAATGAAGATTAATAACGCTAAAACCATCCATCCTACCATAAATACTTGAAGCTTATTTGCAAAACGAATACCCAAGAAATTTATAAAGAAAAAAAATAAAATTGTTAACAGGGCAATTGGAATTACTGGAATATTAGTAAAGTAGAAAGATAGGTAATTAATAAAACCTAAGGCAAGCATTCCAACAGCTCCAACCCCGGCAAACACCATAAAAAACCCCGCCAATATACCTAATGTTGGATTTAATAAACGACTTGCAAAAATATAACTTCCACCTGAGCTTGGAAATATTGAGCCAAGTTGCATATAGTAAACGCTTCCAAACAAAGCCGGAATTGCTCCAAGCAAAAATGCCAAGGTTAAAGAAGGACCGGTTTGAGCTGCTAGTGGTCCCAGTAAAATAAAAATTGCAGCACCAACCATTATTCCAATAAGTGTAGAAATAGCACCAATTAACCCAATTTTCCCATCCAAAATAATACACCCCATTTTAATTATTTTGAAATTTAACTATATGACACACAGTCATATAGTTAGTTAATTAATATTATGTTAATATGAAATATGACTGCATGTCAATATATTTTTTGAGGTGTTATTTATGAGAGTAGATGGAAGATTGCAACGTTCATTAAAAACAAAGGAGAAGTTATTAAAAGCTGCAGAAAAAGTATTCATAGAACAAGGCTATCAAAATACAACTATAAAGGAAATAAATAAGGAAGCCAATATTGGTCATGGGACTTTTTATATTCATTTTCCGGAAGGCAAGGATGAAATACTGACTCATTTAATGAATAATGTCATGGAAGAATTTTATTCTGTTGCGGATATAGAATTTACTCCCAATTCAAAGGAAAATGCTTTTGAAGTTATTCGGGAACAGGTTTTTCACTTTATTTCATTAGCTGAAAAATATAAAAACCTGTTGATGATTTTTTATGAAGGTATTGGTGTCTCTTCCCTTCTCAAAGAAAAGTGGGAAGACATATTAAATAAATTTATTGATCGAATTGTTAAAGATATACGCTACTCTCAAGATCAAAGCCTTGCAAAAAAACAAATAAATCCAGAAGTTGCATCTCGGATTTTACTTTATTCTGGTGAAAGATTTCTTTGGGAAATCGTCACAGATAAAAACAAATTACCCATTTCTGAAATAGCCGATAATCTCACACATGTTTATATGTTTGGACTATATAAGGGACCAAACGACTGAACGAGATACTATATTTTTTGTATCCGTTAACTTTTGTTATTTTAAGGTCAAAGCAATCCTAATGTATTAAAGAGAAGAAAAAGAATATATATATATGAAAGATTATATTAGAAGGGGGCTCTAAGAAGTCACCATTTGACTTCTTGATGCCTTCCTTTTTAATAAATCCCTTAAATTAATAGATTACAAGAAATTTACACTTTTCGTGTACACCACATTTTGCATTCAATTATTCTGGATAAAAATCAAATATAATAAAATGCCACCATTATATGATGAAAGTCACTAAAATCAAAAACCACCACCAAATTTCCTGGCAGTGGTTTTTTATGTAACAGCAAACTGTTATTTAATACGCTCCACGAACATGGTCATGAACTTCCTTCCAATAAAAATCTGTTAACCGCTGCATTTCATCTGACGTGAAGCTTGGAACATCGTCTGCAGCCAAGTTATCTTCCACTTGCTTAACATTTTTAAATCCTGGAATGACTGTTGAAACAGCTTCGTGGTCTAAAATCCAACGAAGGGCAGCACGCGTCATATTGCTGCGTTTTTGAGCAATCCAACTAACTTGTTCACTTAGTTCAACACCCTTTTCGAATGGGAGACCAGCGAAGGTTTCGCCGACGTTGAATGCTTCCCCATTTTTGTTATAATTTCGATGGTCGTCTTTTTCAAACTGCTCGTTCTTTTTGAATTTACCGGTTAATAATCCGCTAGCCAACGGAACTCTAGCCAAAATGCCAACTTTCTTTTCCAATGCAACCGGGAACAACTCCTGAACCGGTTTTTGCCTGAAAATATTAAAAATTACTTGCAAAGCACTGACATTCGGATTCGTCATGCAGAAAAGCCCTTCCTCAACAGTTTCCACACTTACACCATAGTAACGAATTTTTCCTTCTTGTTTTAACTTATCTAACAAGGCAAATACTTCTGTGTTTTGCAAGATTTCAAGCGGTGGGCAATGAATTTGATACAGATCAACATATTCGCGATTCAAACGTTTTAAACTGCCTTCTAAATATGTGCGAACTGTTTTTTCACTATAATTTTCAGGATCATGAATATTTCCGGCACGGCAAAACTTGGTTGCAATATAGACTTTATCTTCTTTCCCCTTTGTTGCCTTGGCAAGTAGTTCTTCACTATGACCATTCCCATAAACATCCGCTGTATCAAAGAAATTAACTCCTGCATCCATGGCACGCTCTAATCCTTTCAGCGCTTCCCGGTCATCATGATTTCCCCAGTCACCCCCAATCGCCCAAGTACCAAAACTTAATTCACTAATTTCCAAATCGGTAGAACCTAAACGACGATAATTCACCTTGTGCACCACCCTTTTTCACTTTTCATTTATAATTCAACTTTATCATTTATTTGTATAGATTTGTAACAAGCCTCGATCGCTTCCATATTTTTTATCGTATTTTCAACCGAATAGGACGGGTTCTTTCCTTCAATCACACATTCTGAAAAATGTTCCACTTCCATTGCATATTGGTCTGCAGTAAGTTTCTCAACTCGCTGTTCATTTTCTTTTTCAATGATGATATGCCCTTCACCGCCATAATTATCCGGTCGGTATGCACGAGGAACTTTTATACGTCCCTTTGTCCCGATTATCTCGTATTCATGTCGGAAATTCATATCAAAACTACAGTCAAAAATAGTCGGTACTCCATTTACCATTTTCATATAAACGAAAGATGTAAGGTCTATATTTTGTTCCTTATCAATCTGAGCTTGAACACGGATTTCTTTTGGTTCTGTTTGCAATATATTTCGGATAGAATGAATACAGTAACAACCAATATCGTAAATACTTCCGCCTCCTTTTGCTGCATCCATTCGTATATTTTTTACACGTTCACTAGGATCCATGTAAAAAGAAAAACTTGCTTTCATCATTTTAATTTCGCCTATTTCACCACTGATTAAAATATTACGAACCCTCTGATGTTGCGGGTGAAATTGATACATGAATGCTTCCATGAATAAGACATTATTTTCCTTACAAACTGCCACTACTTCTTTGGCTTCATCTGCCGTTAATGTCACCGGCTTTTCGCTCAACACATGTTTGCCGGCTTGAGCTGCCCTGGTAATCCATTCTTTATGTAGATGATTTGGTAGTGGAATATATATAACATCTATTTCCGGATCATTTAATAATGCTTCATAACTTTCATAAGCCTTGGGTATTTCTAACTTCTCGGCAATTTCATGGACTTTTTCCGAGCGGCTTGCAATCGCAACAACTTCAGTATTTCTCGACCGCTTGATTGCAGGAATTAATTGAGTTTGAGCAATTTTTGCGGTACCTAGAATACCCCAGTGGACAGTTTTCAGCAAATATACCTCCCTATGGAAATTTTTCAAATTCTTATGGACTTTGTTTTTCAGAACTCTATATTTATAAAAGTACTATTTTAAATATATCTGTAATAAAAAGAGCAGAAGATCTAGTCTATTAAACCTCCATTTCCAAAAACTTTGTATATTGATTAAACAAATTGCATATATAGCGTAACACAAACTAAATTTTTAGTAAACGTTTGCAACTTTAACTTTCCTATTATTTTTAACAATATTTTTGTTATATATCACCACTAGTGTTGCATAAATAATGTCATAATTTTCAGATTAATTATTTTCCCAACTTAGGGCCAAAAAAGTAAATACCCAACTAAAGGTGGCCCTA
>NZ_JAJCHL010000037.1:0-31095 GCF_020554505.1 Caldibacillus sp. 210928-DFI.2.18 | reverse complement strand
TCAACGGTTGATTTCTCAAATGACTTTCTGCATGTGATTCGTTCAGCAGCCCCTAATTAAGTACCTCAAACCGAGTATTTGATTATGAAAGTATCGAATAAAAAAGCAGAAAAAGTCAAAAATTTTTGTTTATAGGATAGTAAAATTTAAGTAAGAACAAGGGGGGAGGTAAATTGAGATATATAGAAGGTATTCGAACAGCAATTGATTACATTGAGGATAATCTGAAAAATAGTATTTCGTTAGAAGACATTGCGAAGATGGTAGGATATTCTATGTATCACTTTCATCGAATATTTCAATCTTACGTAAAAGAATCAGTAAGCGAGTATATACGAAGGAGACGATTAACAAAAGCTGCATGTGATCTTCTATATACTAATTCGAGAATCATAGATATTGCTCTTGAATACCAATTTGAAACTCAGGAGTCTTTTACAAGAGCCTTCAAAAAAATGTTTCAGGTTACACCGGGAGTGTATCGCAAACAACAGAAACGAGTGCTGATAAGAGAAAAACAACGACTAACAGGACAAAATCTACTTTATATTTATGGAGGTGTTATAATGAATCCGAGAATTGTTGTAAAAGATGAATTTTCAGTTGTAGGATTAACATGCTCGACTACACTATCAGAAAGTAAAGTTCCATTGCTATGGGAAGAATTCCATACTAGAGTCCGAGAAATAAAAAACAGGGTCTCACCAAATGTAATGATGGGCATCAGTGAATTTTCAATGAACCATATAAATGAAGAATTCACGTATATGGCTTGTGTCCCTGTAAAAGACATAACTACTATTCCAAAAAAAATGGTATCTAAAATCATTCCTAAAAGAGAATATGTAGTGGTTACCCATAAAGGAAAGCTAGAGGATTTAGGGCAAGCTTTTGATTATATCTACGGTAGTTGGCTCCCGAAATCAGGTTATGATTTAGAAGAAGCAGATGATTTTGAGATTTATGATGAGCGATTTAAAGGAGCAAATGATGAAGAGTCCGAAGTAGATATTTATATTCCCATAAGAAGAACAAAAAAGTAAGCATCCACACTGTAAAAGATATAGCCTCATCCAATGAATGAGGTTTATCTTCAACTAATCTTCGCTTAGTTTAATAATTCCAAAAGAGTGCTAAACCTTCTTGGAATAACCCCCTCTGTTAGGATAGATGTCGTAGACAACTTTAGTGTATAGTTTAACTAACACACGGAGGTTGATCGACATGAAAAGTAATAATGGTAAACGCTATACGGAGGAGATGAAAAAGGCATTCTCAATAGAATGATGCCCCCTAATAATGAATCTGTAAGTCAGTTAAGTAAAGAGCTTGGAATCACAGAACCCACTCTATATAAGTGGAGGAAAGAAGCCAGAATAGCCGTAAACCCTACTCCCGGTGAAGGACAAAGTTCTGAACAATGGAGCAGTGAAGATAAGTTCCTGGTAGTTATGGAAACATATACTATGAATCAAGCGGATTTAGCAGAGTATTGTCGGAAAAAAGGTCTATATAAAGAACAAATAAAAAAGTAGCTGAGTATATTTGGGAGTGGTTTGATTTGGAACAGGAATTAGGGGGATTTTACCAACTGGCTGGTCAAGATGAAAATTTAAAGACACTTGTTCATAAGTATTATGGATTACGGATTATGTGCATTCCGGATTTATTTGAAGCATTAGTATGGGCGATTATGGGCCAACAAATTAATTTAACATTTGCTTATACATTAAAGAAACGCTTTGTAGAACAATATGGCGAATCAATAAGGTTTCAGGGAGAAACGTTTTGGTTATTTCCTTCATTTGAAAAAATAGCTTTCATAAACGTTGATGATTTAAGGAAGTTTCAATTTACGAATAGGAAGGCAGAATATATCATTGGTATTGCTCAAGCTATGACAAATGGCGATTTAGACAAAGAATCATTGCTTCTGAGGAATGATTATCAACAAATTAAAAAGTCATTAATGATGATAAGAGGTATTGGAGCATGGACGGCAGATTATGTGATGATGAAATGCATGCACGTACCCTCCTCATTTCCAGTGGCCGATGTCGAACTTCATAATGCCTTAAAGAAGCTATTAAATCTTGAGAGAAAACCGACCATAGAAGAAATAAAGATGTATGTAGCAGATTGGGAAGGTTGGCAGGCATATGCAACCTTTTATCTTTGGAGGTCCTTATATGACAATTAGACATAAATTGGATTATGAATCACCAATTGGTGTAATCGAAATAATTGGCACGAATGAAGCTATCCACTCAATTTTGTTTTCTGAAAAAGATAAAAAGCAGAATTTTTTACAAGCCGAAACTCCTCCGGTTTTAGCAGAATGCTATACTCAACTTGACGAATATTTTAAAGGTAAACGTCATGACTTTTCATTTCCGTATCAACTTGAAGGGACTGACTTTCAAAAAAAAGTATGGGAAGCTTTAATAGAAATCCCCTATGCGGAAACGGGTTCTTATAAGGATATTGCCCTTTTCATTGGGAATGAAAAAGCGATCAGAGCAGTTGGGAGTGCCAATGGGAAAAACAAGTTAAGCATTGTCATTCCATGTCACAGAGTAATCGGTTCTAATGGGAAATTAACTGGTTATGCAGGAGGTCTGTGGAGAAAAGAATGGTTGCTTCAACATGAGAAGTCCTGTAAAAGGAACATAAGCAGCTTGTAAGATCTAAAGTACCTAATTTAGAACTGTTACGGAGAACCGTACCATAAGTAATTGAGTTTAAACCTTGTGTAAGGTCGTCCTAAGCAATATCCCCTGCTAATCATTTGGGTTTATAATAGAATATATACGAAAAATTCACAAGAATAAAGGATATTGCTGAATCTAGGCCCACATTAATTTTATAATAAAACTATTGAACGGGGGTTGTTAAAGTGGAGTATGTTGTTAATCAAGAATGGTTGCTCGAACAATTAGCCAATAAAGATGTAAAAATAGTCGACTGCCGTTTTTCATTAAGCAAGCCGGATGAGGGAGAACGTCTATATAAGGCGGGCCATATCCCGGGTGCATACTTTTTCGATTTGGAAAAACAATTATCTGCACCTGTTTCCAAACATGGAGGGAGGCACCCGCTTCCGGATATTGAACAGTTTCGACATGAAATAGAGCAAGCGGGAATTGATAATACGAAAACGGTCGTCGCCTATGATGGAGGAGAGGGGGCGTTCGCATCCCGGTTTTGGTGGCTGCTTACATATATTGGACATGACAAAGTCTACGTGTTAAATGGAGGTTTTAAAGGTTGGGTTGAAGCGGGTTACCCGACAACAAAAGAAGTGCCAAAGCCGGAATCTGCTCAATATAAGGTAAGTATTCGAAAAGAGATGCTGGCAACTTATGAAGAGATTAAGGAAATTGTCGCCAATAAGAAAAAGTCGCCAATTTTAATTGATTCAAGAGAAAAAGCACGCTATTTGGGAAAAGAGGAACCAATTGATAAAATTCCCGGACATATTCCGGGGGCCATGCATAAATTTTGGGCAGAAGGGTTGGAAAATGGTTTCTTCAAAGGAAGCGAAGAACAGAAAAAAAGATTTGCCGAGTTGGATCAAAAGGAACCAATTATTGTCTATTGCGGATCAGGTGTCACGGCAACGCCTAATTATATAGCTCTAAAAATCGCAGGCTATCAAAATGTAAAACTATACGCAGGAAGTTACAGTGACTGGGTTTCATATAGCGACAATCCGGTGGAAAAGGGATAATTTACCCCAATACTTTTCTACGTAAAACAGTCACTCGTTCAGTTGTATGATCATTTTCTTTAGGGATATTTATCTTAACCCTTGGAAAAGTCACATTAGATTTTTTTCGAGCGTTTTTTAAGGGAACGGAGGAAAGAAAGCAACAGTTGGATAAGAATCTCAAAGATTTATAAAGTCGGTGATGAAACGACAACAAGCCTAAGAAAATGAACATTATTTTGTTTAAAAAATCACAAATCAAATATTTGCATAATTTCCACATTTGGTGTAAATTGTAACTATCTTAGAATAGTAAAATAATGTTTTAATCACTGAAAGATTCTGGTAGACTAGAGTTAGGTTATAATTGATTCGGGAAAGGTGTGTAGTCTGACTGTTTTCCGTCTTTTTTCGGAATGCAACCGCCTGCAGCTTTTCCAAGAATTCAAAAGGGGATAAGGTGGGGAAAATGAGTAATAGACAAACAAAAACAGATGTCATCTTAATTGGCGCCGGAATTATGAGTGCCACGCTCGGTTCGTTGTTAAAGGAATTGATACCGGAGTGGGAAATTACAGTGTTTGAAAAGCTCGAAAAACCCGGAGAGGAAAGTTCCAATGAATGGAATAATGCGGGGACGGGTCATTCTGCACTGTGCGAGCTCAACTACACCGTCGAAAAACCGGACGGATCCATAGATATTAGCAAAGCAATAAAAGTGAATGAACAGTTTCAAGTATCAAAACAATTTTGGTCTTATCTTGTAAAAAGTAATTTGATTCGTAATCCACAGGACTTTATCATGCCATTACCCCATATGAGTTTTGTCGAAGGGGAAAAGAACGTAGAATTTTTAAGAAAACGCTTTAATGCATTAGCTGATAACCCGCTGTTCCAAGGGATGGAATTTTCGGATGATCCGGAAAAACTGAAAGAATGGATTCCGGTGATGATGGAAGGCCGTAAACTAAATGAACCGATTGCGGCTACAAAAATGGATTCCGGAACAGATGTCAACTTTGGTGCATTAACTCGAATGTTGTTTGAACACTTAAAAAAGGAAAACGTCGAGATTAATTATAAACATTATGTGAAAGATATTAAACGGACAAGTGAAGGATTGTGGGAAGTAAAAGTACATGATATTGACGCCGGTCAAAATAAGTCTTATATAGCAAAATTTATTTTTATCGGTGCCGGTGGCGGTTCTTTGCCGTTATTGCAAAAAACGGGAATTCCTGAATCAAAACATATTGGCGGTTTCCCGGTTAGCGGATTATTTATGGTTTGTAAAAATGAAGAACTTATCGAAAAACATCATGCAAAAGTTTACGGTAAAGCAAAAGTTGGCGCTCCGCCGATGTCCGTGCCACATCTTGATACCCGGTATATTAATAATAAAAAGACTTTGTTGTTTGGACCGTTTGCTGGTTTCTCACCGAAATTTTTAAAAACCGGTTCAAACTTTGATTTAATTAGCTCCGTAAAACCAAATAATGTGCTTACGATGTTGGCTGCCGGTGTAAAAGAAATGTCGCTAACAAAATACTTAATTCAACAACTTATGTTATCAAATGAACAACGGTTAGAGGAGTTACGTGAGTTTATTCCGAACGCCAAACTTGAGGATTGGGATATGGTCGTAGCAGGTCAACGTGTACAAGTAATTAAAGATACGGAGACCGGTGGGAAAGGAACACTTCAATTCGGTACGGAAGTTGTAAATAGCAGTGATGGCTCGATTGCCGCTTTACTTGGTGCTTCACCCGGCGCTTCAACAGCCGTACATGTTATGCTTGAAGTATTGGAAAGATGTTTCCCGCAATATATGCCGAAATGGGAATCAAAAATTAAAGAAATGATTCCTTCCTATGGTGTATCTTTAGCTAAAAACCCGGACCTTCTTCAAGAAATTCATTCCTCTACAGCAAAGACGCTTGGCCTAGAGGAAGAAATACCGACAAATACGGATGACAAAACTCGTCAGTTACAGGAAGTATAAATTGCCGATTTGGCAATTGTACTTCCTTTTCCTATTATTAAACGCCTCCATTGTTACACGATTATTCATCACATAACCTAAAACCGCTTATTGGAAGTGAACTTATGAAGTACGGGGAAATAGTCCATGGTAAACTGCATCGGCGGGTGAACAGGTTTATTGCCGAAGTTTTCATTCATGGAAAAAAAGAAGCGGCTCATATTAAAAATACCGGCCGTTTAACAGAGTTGCTACAACCGGATGCTGACGTGCGGTTAGAAGTGAGTGATAATCCAAACAGGAAAACAAAATATTCTCTCATTGCTGTTTGTAAAAATGATATTTGGGTAAATATTGATTCACAAGCGCCCAATACCGTTGTTTTTGAGGCAATTACAACGGGAAAGGTGAAAGAACTCGGAATGCTAAACACGGTGAAAAGGGAAGTTCCGTTTGGCGATTCCCGGTTCGATCTTTATTTTGAAAAGGGAAATGAAAGCGGCTTTATTGAAGTAAAAGGTGTCACTTTGGAAAAGAACGGGTTGGCGCTATTTCCGGATGCACCGACGTTACGAGGGACAAAACATATATTGGAGATGGTAAAAGCCGTACAAAAGGGATACAGCGGAACTATCTTGTTTGTCGTACAAATGAAAGGTTGCTCCACTTTTACTCCTAATAAAGAAATGGATAAAACTTTTACAGAAGCTTTATTAAAAGCAGTGGAACAAGGTGTGCAAATTTTAGCATATGACGCAATTGTAAAAGTCGATGAACTCGCTTTAGGCGATCCGCTTCCTGTTGTATTATCATAAAAAGGGTATATTACCAATTGTAAATGAATAACATTACGAAGTCAGACACCAAAAACACATAGAAAGAATAAAAATATAAAAAACCGTTATACTACAGAATAAGCAGTATAACGGTTTTTTGCGTAGTTTTTTTGGTTTCCGGGTTAGTTTCGGATTAAATAATCAAATGCTCCCAAGGCCGCCGTTGCACCGGATCCCATGGAAATGATAATTTGTTTATATGGACTATCACTACAGTCGCCGGCAGCAAAGACACCCGGGATATTGGTTGCACCACGCTTATCAACAATAATTTCACCCATGCGATTTCGTTCAACCGTACCTTCTAACCAATCGGTGTTGGGAACAAGACCGATTTGAACAAAAACACCGGCTAGCTCAATATGGTGTTCTTCTCCGGTTGTCCGGTCAATATAAGTCAGTCCGTTTACTTTATCAGTTCCGGTGATTTCTTTCGTTTGGGCGTTTGTAATCACTGTCACATTTGATAAACTGTGAAGACGATCTTGAAGTACTTGGTCGGCTTTTAATTCCGGCATAAATTCAATAACGGTCACATGTTTAACAACTCCTGCGAGATCAATCGCCGCTTCAATCCCGGAGTTTCCACCACCGATGACCGCAACATGTTTTCCGGCAAACAACGGACCGTCACAATGCGGGCAATAGGCGACACCTTTTGTCTTGAATTCTTCTTCACCCGGTACGCCTATATTGCGCCAACGTGCACCGGTTGAAAGAATGACTGTCTTACTTTTTAAAACTGCGCCGTTTTCCAATTCAATATGGACAAGGTTATCTTTCTTTTCTAAACGTTTTGCCCGTTGCAAGTTCATTATATCAATATTGTATTCTTTCACATGCTCTTCTAAACTGGCAGCAAGTTGCGGACCCTCAGTGTATTTTACGCTGATAAAGTTTTCAATGCCCTTGGTATCCATGATTTGACCGCCGAATCGTTCTGCCACAACTCCGGTACGAATTCCTTTCCTTGCAGCGTAAATAGCGGCACTCGCACCGGCAGGACCACCGCCGACAACGAGAACGTCAAACGGATCTTTATTCATAAACTCAGATGGGTCCGATGTTTTCCCAAGTTTGACCAGAATTTCTTCGAGTGACATCCGGCCGCTGCCAAATTCCTCGCCGTTTAAGAAAACAGTCGGCACCGCCATAATGTTTTTACTTTCGGCTTCTTCTTTGTAAGCCGCACCGTCAATCATTGTATGTGTAATATTCGGGTTAAGGACACTCATGATGTTTAGAGCCTGAACAACTTCAGGACAATTATGACAAGTTAAGCTGACGAATGTTTCAAAATGATATTCACCGGTTAAGCTTTTAACTTGGTCGATCAGTTTTTGTTCAACTTTTGGCGGTCGACCGCTTACCTGTAATAGCGCAAGCACAAGTGAAGTAAATTCATGGCCTAAAGGGATACCGGCAAAAACAACTCCGGTATCTTCTCCCACACGATTCACACTAAAGCTTGGTGTTCTTTGTAAAGTAGTATGTTCAATTTTAATTTTCGATGACATCGTAGCCAGCTCGTCAACAAGAGCCAGCATGTCACCTGATACTTTATCAGAACCCGCACTTACTTTAATGATGATATCGTTCTCCATTAACTGAAGATATTGATTTAATTGTGCTTTAATATCCGCATCTAGTATCATTTATAAGCACTCCTTAAATTTTTCCGACAAGGTCAAGACTTGGTTTCAGCGTTTCTCCTGTTTCTTTCCATTTTGCCGGACAAACTTCACCTGGATGTGTGCGAACATATTGAGCTGCTTTAATTTTGTCAACTAGGCTGGCTGCATCACGTCCAATACCATCTGCATTAATTTCAACTGCTTGAATGACACCATCCGGATCGATAATGAATGTTCCACGATCCGCAAGACCTTCTTCTTCCCTTAGGACATCAAACATTTCGATAAGTTTATGGGAAGGGTCCCCAATCATCGTATATTCAATTTTACTAATGGCATCGGAATGGTCATGCCAAGCTTTATGGGTAAAATGTGTATCGGCTGAACAGGAATAAACTTCAACGCCAAGATCTTTGAAAGTCGCATAATGTTCTTGGAGGTCTTCGAGTTCAGTCGGGCAAACAAATGTAAAATCTGCCGGATAGAAACATAAAATGCTCCAATGTCCTTTGAAATCTTCTTCCGTTACTTCTACAAATTCGCCGTTTTTGTATGCTTGTAATTTAAATGGTAATACTTGCTTTCCTACTAATGACATAATAAATACCTCCTATGTATTATTGTAAATATTTTAGAATTCTGTAAAAATATGGGAAAATTTTGTGAAGCACATAACAAATTTCTTTTACAATAATTATTATATAATAGTAAATATATTTGTCAAACAAAAGGCCCGGGTAGTACAATTTCCCTGTATTATTAAGTTTGTACAAATTTGAGAAAAGTTATAACTTGAAAATTTCTCACCATAATTATTGTATAATAAAAAAATTATATTGTTAAATAACATGAATTAACATTACAATGACTGTTTTAAACAAAATTACCATACATATATAAGGATTGATGGCTGAAGGAAAATTATAGCCCGCGAATAAAGTGAAAACTTCAATCAGTAGAGATTCTCAGTGGCTGTTAGTAGGACAAATTTGCCTTACCGGAAGTTTGACGTTAAGCACATGAAAAAAGAGGCTTTCTAAAAGGAAGTGCCCCATTACTTCCGGAAAGCCTCTTGCAAATTTATGATAACCTCATCTTAAAATCTTCGTATCCGAATTGGCGGATGATTTCACAATCGCCGTCCTTTTTTTTAATGGCAATAGTCGGGAGCGGCATACCGTTAAAGGTGGTATTTTTCACCATTGTGTAGATGGCCATGTCACCGAAAATCAGGCGATCGCCGGGTTTTAATGGTTGATCAAACGAGTAATCACCAATGATGTCACCGGCAAGGCAAGTAGGTCCGCCAAGTCGGTACGTATATGGCTTTTCACCCGGCTCACCAGACTCGAACAAGGGTGGACGATAAGGCATTTCTAATACATCTGGCATGTGGCAAGTGGCCGATGTATCAAGAATGGCAATATCGATTCCGTTTTTGATTGTATCAAGGACAGTTGTTACTAAATACCCGGCGTTAAGTGCCACAGCTTCCCCCGGCTCAAGATAGACTTCCAAACCGTACGTATCTTGCATCCTCTTAATACATTTTTCAAGTAACGGGATATCATAATCTTCTCTTGTAATATGATGTCCACCGCCAAAGTTAATCCATTCCATTTGGGGCAACCACTGGCCAAAATTTTCTTCAACCGCATGTAATGTCGTTTCCAGATCATCAGCGTTTTGTTGGCAGAGGGTGTGAAAATGAAGCCCGGAAACACCTTCCAACAATTCAGGGCGAAACTGGTCGACTGTTACCCCTAAGCGGGATCCGGGTGAACATGGATCATAGATGGCATGCCCATCTTGTGTGGAACATTCCGGATTAATGCGCAACCCAACTTTTTTACCGGCCTTCAAAACTTTATCTTTAAACTTCTCCAGCTGTGAGAAAGAATTAAAAATAATATGATCGCAAATCAAAACAATTTCATCCATTTCATCATCACGGTAGGCCGGGGAAAAGACATGATTTTCTTTTCCCATTTCCTCATATCCGAGCCGGGCTTCATATAGGCCGCTTGCCGTTGTTCCGTTCAAGTACTTGGCGAGGAGCGGATACAATTTAAACATAGAGAATGCTTTTTGCGCCAAAACAATTTTAGCACCTGTCCGCTCCATTACCCCGTTTAAGATTTTTAAGTTGTTTTCCAAAAGCTTTTCATCAACGACATAACAAGGAGTTGGTAATTCTTCAAATCTCATCAGTCCACTAACTCCGGATCAAAACTTTCTTTCCACGGGAGTCCCCATTTGTTTAATGCATCCATGAACGGATCCGGATCTAATTCTTCTAAGTTCCAAACGCCCGGTTTTTTCCAATATCTGTTCAATACCATCATGGCACCTATCATGGCCGGTACCCCTGTGGTATAGGATACGGCTTGGGAACCGACTTCACGATAACATTCTTCATGGTCACAGACATTATATAAATAGTAGGTTTTTTCTTTTCCATCTTTTTTGCCGCGGAAAATACAGCCGATATTTGTTTTTCCTTTTGTCCTTGGTCCGAGAGATGCCGGATCCGGTAAAACGGCTTTTAAAAATTGAAGCGGCACTATTTGTTTTCCTTCAAATTCAATCGGCTCAATGGAAGTCATGCCGACATTTTCAAGCACTTTAAGATGAGTGAGGTAACTTTGTCCGAACGTCATAAAGAAGCGAATCCGTTTAAGTCCGGGTACGTTTTTGGCTAGTGATTCAAGCTCTTCGTGATACAGTAAATACATATCTTTTTCGCCGATTTCCGGGAAGTCATAAACCCGCTTAATTTCCATCGGTTTTGTTTCTACCCAGTTGCCGTTTTCCCAGTAACGCCCGTTAGCAGAAACTTCCCGAATATTAATTTCCGGGTTAAAGTTTGTTGCAAATGGATAACCGTGATCGCCGGCATTACAGTCAAGAATATCGATATACTCGATTTCATCAAAGTGGTGTTTCAAAGCATAGGCAGTAAAGACACTTGTTACACCCGGATCAAAGCCGCTTCCTAACAAGCCGGTAATTCCCGCTTCTTCAAACCGTTCACGATAAGCCCATTGCCAGCTATATTCAAATTTTGCCGTATCTTCCGGTTCATAGTTAGCTGTGTCCAAATAATGAGTTTTTGTTGCCAGACAAGCATCCATAATTGCTAAATCTTGATATGGAAGTGCTAAATTTACGACAATGTCCGGTTTAACTTGTTTAATTAAAGTAATGAGCTCGTCTACATTGTTAGCATCCACTTGGGCTGTCGTAATTTTTGTCTTCCCGCCGTCTAATTTTTCTTTTAACGCATCACATTTAGCTTTTGTCCGGCTGGCAATGCAAATTTCTTCAAATACATCACTGTTTTGAACCATTTTATGAATGGCAACAGATGCAACGCCACCTGCACCGATAACAAGCGCTTTTCCCATTTTCATTTCTCCTTACTGATTGGATTTTGTTTATAAAATAATAAAAAAGCAAGTGTAAACCGCGGCGCCGCGCACAACACTTGCTTAAAGATTAAAGTCAATATTAAAGAATCATCCAAATAAAAATACAATTAAGATTTACCATCTACTTCTCATAAGGCCGGTCGTTTGGAAGTTCTCTAATATTCAAAATTTCTTCATAAGATCAGAGTCTATATAGCAAATAATTACTTTTACCACTCTTATTGATCGTTTCACAAGTTGATGTGCACCTGCACCGGTTGTAAAGTAACCAACTTATAAAATTTGAGCTTTAAACTCAATCAATAAGGCAACCGAAGCTACCAATCGGCATTTGACCCGGCTGTCCGTGGCCTTAACTCCCCTATCAGGAAGTGGTCAAAAATTATCTGCTTGGAAAGACTCACTATTTTGAATATTAGCTTTCCAAAAATAATGCTCTTTCATATTATCAACATATCCGAAAAATATCAAGATAAAATTCATCCTTGTGAAATTATTATACAAAAAATAAGTGAAAGTAAAGTTAGGTTTATTATCAATAAAAATAAATAAATGAGAATAACGCGATTTTAATATTTTTTAGTGTAATCCCGCCTGATACTTGATCTAATAAGTATTATATCAAAATAAAGACCTAAATAATTGGTTAATTTTTTCGAAATAGGGGAGTTGCGATTTTTAAGTTATAATAATTGTAAAGTAAAAATAATTATGATATAGTATAGCTATTAATCAGTTTAAAAACTTTGGGGGTGTACATAGGATGAGTGAAAAGAAAAAACTGACAACAGCTTTCGGTGCTCCGGTGCCAAATGATCAGGATTCGAAAACGGCAGGTCCACGTGGCCCGCTTTTGATGGAGGATTATTGGTTTATTGAAAAATTAGCTCATTTTGACCGGGAAGTCATTCCGGAACGGCGGATGCACGCAAAAGGTTCGGGTGCATACGGAACTTTTACTGTAACAAATGATATTACGAAATATACAAAGGCAGCTCTTTTCTCTGAAGTTGGTAAGAAAACAGATATGTTTATTCGTTTTTCAACGGTAGCCGGAGAACGGGGGGCCGCAGATGCCGAGCGGGACATTCGCGGTTGTGCCATGAAATTTTATACAGAAGAAGGAAATTGGGATCTTGTTGGTAATAACACACCTGTATTCTTCATGAGAGATCCTAAACGTTTCCCTGACTTAAACCACGTAGTCAAACGTGACCCAAAAACAAACATGCATAGTGCGCAGGCAAACTGGGATTTCTGGAGTTCTCTACCTGAAGCTTTACACCAAGTGACGATTACCATGAGTGACCGTGGTATCCCGGCAAGCTACAGACATATGCATATGTTTGGCAGTCATACGTATTCGATGTTTAATGCAGATAATGAACGCATTTGGGTAAAATTCCACTTCAAAACACAACAAGGAATTAAATGCTTAACCGATCAAGAAGCACAAGAATTAATCGGCCGTGACCGTGACAGCCATCAAAGAGATTTATATGAAGCTATCGAACGTGGTGATTATCCGAGATGGACTATGTACATTCAAGTCATGACCGAAGAGGAAGCTCGCAATCTACCATATAACCCGTTTGATTTAACAAAAGTATGGTATCAAAAAGACTTCCCATTAATTGAAGTCGGTGTGGTTGAATTAAATCGCAACCCGGAAAACTATTTTGCCGAAGTAGAGCAAGCAGCATTTGCACCTACAAACATTGTGCCGGGTATTGGATTTTCCCCGGATAAAATGTTGCAAGGACGTCTATTCTCTTACGGGGATACCCAACGCTATCGATTAGGAGTAAATCATTGGCAAATTCCGGTAAATTATCCAAAAAATGCGAAAAACTTCCATCCCTATCATCGTGACGGTGCAATGAGAATTTTCAATGCGGCTGAAGGAGGATCCGTTTCTTATTATCCGAACAGCTACGGTGAGTGGGAAGATAGTCCGGAACATCAGGAACCGGCTCTAGATATTTTCGGTACTGCTGATTATCATAATTTTCGTGAAGATGATGACAATTATTATGAACAACCGGGTAAATTGTTCCGCCTCATGACACCGGAAGAGCAACAAAGATTATTTGAAAATACAGCCCGTAATATGCAAGGAACGACAAAAGAAGTTCAATTACGTCATATTACAAACTGCTACAAAGCGGATCCGGCTTATGGTGAAGGGGTGGCAAAAGCATTGGGCATCTCGATGAGTGAAGTAGAAGCTGCTGTAGCCGGAAAATAATCACTAGAATAATAGAATAGATATAATGAAAATGCCCGGTTTCCGATGTTTGTGGAAGCCGGGCATTTTTAGATCGATTATGGAAACTAACCTCTTTCAATAGTTTAATTAACTACTATCCCATTTAGTAGTCAGTTAAAAATATATTTATGGCTGAGTTGTCCCTAAAGTTATCGAACCATGTAATATATGATAAGTAGAACAATTAACCCTCCTACTAGCATATAGCATTGAAATTGTAATAATCGGTATAATCGGATATTGAACGATTCTGACGGAAGAGGTTTTTTCTTCCATTCCTCCAAATAATCTTTTCTTTTAAACATAATATGGTTATATCGCCTAAATCCAAAGACAAGCCCGTCAAAAAATCCACCCTTTACCGTGAACATGAACAAGACAGTTACCACATAAATCAACCCGACGTAAAACACGGTATTAATGAAACTGATTAGAGTATGTTCAGACCCAAAGAAAAAAACTACGAAAATAACTGCCATATTCACTAAAAATAAACCTGCTTGTCGTTTCTCTTTCATTGATTTCACCTATTTTAAGTAGTTGTTGTCATTATTCCATGTGTACAGATTAGTGAAAACTGCTTCCTACAAATCTTGTTAAACTATACTAATATTTTAAATCAACCTAGTTGTAATTTCTCTTTCATTGATTTCACCTATTTTAAATAGTCGCTGTCATTATACCACGTACAGATTAGTGAAAACTACTTCCTACAAATCTTGT
Source organism: Caldibacillus sp. 210928-DFI.2.18 (assembly GCF_020554505.1). Classification (NCBI taxonomy): domain Bacteria; kingdom Bacillati; phylum Bacillota; class Bacilli; order Caryophanales; family Bacillaceae; genus Caldibacillus; species Caldibacillus sp. 210928-DFI.2.18. The sequence goes on along the minus strand of NZ_JAJCHL010000037.1, from coordinate 16,512 downwards.
TAAACAATACGATTATTTTATCTATACCAATTCAACCATAAAACACCTAATTTGGTAAATTACGAATAATCACGACAAACCTTATACTAATATTTAATTTTCTCTTTACAAAAATAATAATTAACTGTATACTTCGTAATATACCTTCATTACTAGGAACATCCAGTTCCAAAATTCAGAAGATTAAAATATAGGGGGGCTATCTTTTATGAAGAAGAAGTGGTCACTGCTACTGGCTGCTTTACTATTAGTAAGCACAGTTTTAGCGGCTTGTGGCGGTAAATCAGATGAAAGTTCAGAAAAAGGATCAGGAGACACTGATAAATCATCTGAACAAGTATTACGTTTAATGAATGGTGATCAGATTCCGACAATGGATTCTTCAATGGCAACTGACCAATATGCCTTTCAATTCTTAGGCGAATCAATGGAAGGTTTATATCGCTTAGGAAAGGACGGGAAAGTTGAAGATGGAATGGCAATCGATCATAAAGTATCCGATGATGGTTTAACTTGGACTTTTAAATTACGTGAAGATGCCAAATGGTCTAACGGTGACCCTGTAACAGCGCATGATTTCGTATATGCATGGCGCCGTGCAGTTGACCCGGCAACAGGTTCAGAATATGGTCCATATATGATGGGCGGCGTTATTAAAAACGCAACAGCCGTTAACAAAGGCGAAGTAGCTGTTGAAGAACTGGGTGTGCGGGCAGAAGATGACCATACTTTAGTCGTTGAATTAGAAAACCCTACACCTTATTTCGAATCACTGACAACTTTCGGAACCTTCCTGCCAATGAATCAAAAATTCGTTGAGTCACAAGGTGATAAATATGCAACAAGTACCGAAACTTTATTATTTAACGGACCATTTACTTTAGAAAAATGGACCAGTACTGCTAATAAATGGGAACTTGTAAAAAACGAAAATTATTGGGATAAAGATTCCGTTAAATTAGACAAAATTACTTTCGTTGTCGTAAAAGACCCGCAAGCCGGTGTCGATTTATATGAAAAAGGTGAAGTGGACCGTGCAGGTTTATCTTCAGATTTAGTTGACATGTATTCTTCCAATGACGATTTTATCACCATTCCGCAAGCTACCGTATTCTATTTAAAACTAAACCAAGTACGTAACGGTGAAAAAACACCATTGGCAAATGTCAATATTCGGAAAGCAATCATGATGGCAGTCGATAAAGAAGCCGGCGTTAATGAAATTCTCAATAACGGTTCATTCGCAGCCAACGGGTTAATACCAAAAGACTTTGTGGAAGTACCGAGTACTGGTAAAGATTTCCGTGAGCAAAACGGTGATTTAGCTGTCTATAATAAAGAAGAAGCGAAGAAATATTGGGAACAAGGTCTGAAAGAACTTGGTGTGACTAGTGTTTCATTAGAGTTCATGGGCGATGACGGTGAAAGTGCAAAAGTCTTTAATGAATATGTTGCCAATCAATTAAAAACAAACTTGCCGGGATTGGAAATTACGATTAAAAACGTTCCATTCGAACAAAGAATTGATGCTGATACAGCTCAAGACTATGATATCCAATTTGCCGGTTGGGGTCCGGACTACCTAGATCCATATACCTTCTTAAGTCTATGGATTACCGATGGCGGAAACAACAAAATGGGTTATTCAAATCCGGAATATGATAAACTGCTTCAAGATGTTCAAACAACATTAGCGAATGACCAAGACAAACGTTATGAAGCTATGTTACAAGCAGAAAAAATCTTGTTTGAAGATGCAGCAATTGTCCCTATGTATCAACGTTCATTGGCTTTATTAAGCTCACCAAAAGTCCATAACATTTTCTACAATAAATTTGGTGCTGACTATGAGTGGAAATGGACTTATATTGAATAAATAAAAAAATATATTTATTAATATATTGAACTAGCGTTAAAATTAGAGAGTGTATGCCAAAATGTTGGCGTGCGCTCTCTTTCCTCATGTAACTATAAATTTCATACAATAGAGAACATTTATTTTTTTACTTTTTAGGAGGTGGCAAAATGGCTCGCTATATTCTACGTCGTTTAGGATATATGATTGTAACACTATTTATTATTGCAACACTTTCATTTTTCCTCATGAAAATGTTACCTGGAAGTCCGTTGAATGCAGAAGATAAATTGAGTGAAGAACAAAAGGCAATCGTCTTAGAAAAATACGGGTTGAATGATCCGGTTCCGGTTCAATATGTTCGTTATTTGACCGGACTTGTCCAAGGGGACTTAGGAATTTCCTTTAAATTTGATAATACCCCGGTTACCCAAATATTATTGGATCGAATAGGGCCATCAGCACTTGTAGGTTTTCAAGCCATGGTGATTGGAACGATTTTAGGTATCGCATTAGGATTGATTGCTGCTGTTTTCCATAATGGTTTTCTGGATTATACCTCAACAATAATCGCTGTACTGGGTACTTCTATTCCTTCCTTTGTATTTGCCGGACTTCTTCAATATGTATTTGCAGTTGAACTAGGATGGTTTCCGGTAGCTCTCTGGGGTGAACCTGAACATACGATTTTACCGACAATTGCATTGGCAATTACACCATTAGCAACAGCAGCAAGGTTTATCAGAACTGAGATGGTTGAAGTATTAGGATCTAACTATATGCTTACTGCTAAAGCTAAAGGGATTGGTCAAGCCGGTCGGGTATGGAAACACGGATTTCGAAACGCACTTATCCCATTAATAACGGTTATCGGACCAATGGCTGTAAACATAATGACCGGATCTATGGTTATTGAGCAAATTTTTGCAATACCGGGTATTGGGGAGCAATTTGTTTCCTCAGTTCTGGTCAATGACTATCCGACAATTATGGGGACAACCCTTTTATATGCATTTGCCTTTATCGTTATTATTTTAATCGTTGACCTCCTTTACGGATTAATTGATCCAAGAATTCGAGTGACTGGAGGGAATAAATAATATGGAGAACAACAATTTAAACAATCTGCCGAAAGAATTATTTAAACCTCTGGTACGGAAAGAAGATACAAGTGAGACAATTTCTAAACCTAGTCGAACATTCGGGCAAGAGGCAAGAAGAACATTATTAAAAAATAAACCTGCGATCATCAGTCTCATTCTACTAATCATTATTATAATTATGAGTATCGTTGGTCCGCATATGTCTGAATACGGAAATGATGATCAAAATTTAAGTCGTGCAAAATTACCGCCGCATGCACCGGGTTTAGAAAAAATATCGTGGCTTGGATTTGACGGTACTTTAACCGATGATTTTAAAGGTTCTACTGTGGAAGAGGCAAAGAGGAAAGCAATTGCCCGTTTTGATAATCAAGAAAAATTTATAGATTTTAAAGTGAAAAGTAAAGGAAATGGCGAAAGAAATTCAGCCGAAGTAGAAGCTACTTATCACGTATATGATGCAAAAGGTATGGGAGATCAGTATTTCTGGTTAGGTACGGACCATTTAGGCCGTGACCAATGGACAAGACTTTGGTTAGGAACCCGGGTTTCTTTAATTATTGCCTTTGTTGCAGCTATTTTAGACCTTTTAATTGGTGTTACTTATGGTGGGATTTCCGGTTTCTTTGGCGGAAAAGTAGATAATTATATGCAACGGGTTATTGAAGTGCTTGTCGGTATTCCAAACCTAGTTATTATCTTATTAATGATGTTATTCATGCAACCGGGGATTATGTCAATTGTCATCGCCCTTGCAATAACCGGATGGACCGGTATGGCGCGGATTGTTCGCGGTGAAGTCATGAAGGTAAAGAATCAGGAGTTTGTATTAGCTGCAAGAACGTTAGGTACATCGAACGGTTCTATTATTAGAAAGCATTTATTGCCGAATATCAGTGGGATTATTATTGTTAACACGATGTTTTCGATTCCAAGTGCGGTATTTTTCGAAGCATTTTTAAGCTTTATCGGTTTAGGGATTGTTCCACCAAATGCATCGTTAGGTTCTTTAATCAATATCGGGTTCCAAAACTTACGGATCTACCCGCATTTATTGGTTTATCCGGCGATTTTAATTTCGCTCATCATGATCACATTTAATATTTTAGGTGATGGTCTTCGTGATGCGTTTGATCCGAAAATGCATAAATAATCAAGGTAGGTGTCTTTAAATGAGTAAACTATTGGAAGTGAAAGATTTAAGTGTTTCATTTAACACCTACAACGGTGAAGTACAAGCTGTTCGAGGTGTAAGTTTTGACCTGAATGAAGGAGAGACATTGGCTATCGTTGGAGAGTCCGGTTCGGGAAAATCGGTAACTTCTTCGACATTAATGGGGCTTCTTCCCAAACCGGCAGGGATTATTAAAAGCGGTCAAATCCTTTTTCAGGGAGAGGATTTAGTAAAAAAATCCGAAAAGGAAATGCAAAAAATCCGTGGAAAAGAAATATCGATGGTCTTCCAAGATCCGTTATCTTCATTAAACCCGACAATGAAAATCGGGAATCAAATTATTGAAGGTTTAATCAAACATCAAGGCATGAATCGTGCAGAAGCAAAGAAAAAGGCAATTGAACTTTTGGATCAAGTTGGCATTCCACATCCGGAAATTCGGGTAAATCAATACCCGCACCAATTTTCCGGTGGTATGCGGCAACGGGTTGTCATCGCCATCGCCCTTGCATGTAACCCAAAAATATTAATTGCCGATGAACCGACAACAGCGCTGGACGTAACGATTCAAGCCCAAATTCTCGAACTAATGAAGGAAATTCAACGAAATACAAAAACATCCATTATTTTTATTACCCATGACTTAGGGGTTGTGGCTAATGTAGCAGACCGGGTCGCGGTAATGTATGCCGGAAAAATTGTTGAAATCGGAACGGTCGACGATGTTTTCTATAACCCGAAACACCCATATACTTGGGGTTTACTTGGATCCATGCCGACATTGGATGCAGATGATGAAGAACTTTATACCATTCCGGGTACACCGCCGGATATGTTGAATCCACCAAAGGGTGATGCTTTTGCACCAAGGAACGAATTTGCCTTGGAAATCGATGCGGTGATGGAACCGCCGATGTTTAAAGTGTCGGATACACATTATGCGGCAACTTGGTTACTTCATAAAAATGCACCGAAAATTGAAATGCCTGAGTCCGTAAGACGGAGAATTGAAGGCTTTGCCAAAACCGGTAAGAAAGGGGGAGAATGATCGTGAACAAGACGGAAAAAATTCTCGAAGTCAAGCATTTGAAAAAATATTTCCCTGCCGGACGAAAAAAAATAATTAAAGCTGTTGATGATGTTTCTTTTGATATCTATAAAGGAGAAACATTCGGGTTAGTTGGAGAATCCGGTAGTGGTAAATCGACTACCGGTCAGACAATTATCCGACTTTACGATGCGACGGATGGAGAAGTATTATTCCACGGAGAAAATGTTCATGCGAAAAAGTCAAGAGTGGAAAAATTGAAATTTAACCGGAAAATGCAAATGATTTTCCAAGATCCATCCTCATCACTCAACCCCCGGATGACTGTATTGGATATTATTGCGGAAGGATTAGATGTCCATCACCTTGCAAAAAATGAAAAAGAACGGAAAGAAAGAGTGGAACAACTGTTAGAAGCGGTTGGTTTGAATAAAGAACATGCGACACGCTTTCCTCATGAATTCAGTGGCGGTCAACGGCAACGGATTGGCATTGCCCGTGCCCTTGCCGTAGAACCGGAATTAATTATTTGTGATGAACCGATTTCTGCTTTGGATGTATCGATTCAAGCACAAGTCGTAAATTTATTGAAAAAACTTCAAAAAGAACATGGATTAACGTATTTGTTCATTGCTCATGACCTCTCCATGGTTAAATACATTAGTGATCGGATTGGTGTTATGCATCTTGGACATATGGTAGAGTTAGCAGATAGTGATGAATTATATAAAAATCCGGTCCATCCATATACAAAATCATTACTGTCAGCGATACCGCTGCCGGATCCTGAATATGAACGGAGTCGTAAGCGAATAACCTATGATCCATCAATTCATGATACAAGTGAAGAACCAAAGTTCCGCGAAATTCGACCTCACCATTGGGTTCGTTGTACAAGCAAGGAATTTGAGCAATATAAAAAAGAATTGGGAGAATAAGAAAAGCAGACGGGTGGTGCTAGGAGCTAGGTTAAAATTTGTCTAAAGGCTGCTTACCAGTATTTTTACATGCAAATCCTTTTGTAAGAAAGGGAAGAGCACTCGAAGCTAAACTTGTCTGAAGGCTGTTCATCAGTATTTTATACATGCTAATATATCTACAAGAAAACTCGGCAACCGCCGAGTTTTTTTTCACAGAGTAACATCTTTGAAAAGGAAGTTTGTTCTTGATAAACTAAAGATACCTTTAGCAATACAGGTGATTGTCATATTTCGAGGAGGTAAATCTATGGGGGAAATCTTGGCGGTGCTAAAATATATAAAGGTTCAGCGTGAAGTCGATTACATTGGATTCCAACAAAAGTACATTGAAGAGGAACGATATATGTACTTATATAAAGATAAACTTGTGACCCAGTATCATGATTTCCCCTTAGAAACTATATTCGACCTTTCCTATAAACCCTTTGGAAGTGAAGGGGGCACTTTGTATTTGCATACAAACCATGGTGTTTATACGTATCATTTACATTCAGATCCCCAATTATTTATAGAAGCGTTTAAACGGCATCAAATGAAATGAAGGGGCTGTCCGCAAAGTCATTTTTTGACTTATGGATGTGCCCCTTTATGATTTAAAAGCTTGATCCAATGGATTTGGAAAGATACCCCATTGTTCTGACTCTGAGTAAAATACCACCAAAAAGGTAATGTACCTGTTCGTTCTATTGTCGTCTAAATCAAAAGCTACAAACCATCAAGGTGTCAGTATTTCGGTTAACCCCATTCGTGAAGTACAAGATGCCGGTAAGAGGGGGTCATTCGCTCATCTTATCCGTATGCTGTCAACAAACCATATTTCTTTTGAAATCTTTTTAAAATCTTTAGCCAGCTTTGCGAAAATACAAGTAAAAAGAAAACATTTGATAAAGCATGGGCCAAGTCAAAATAGAAACTAGCCGTATAAAACCCGATAAACTGTGCCCAATTAAAACTATTCATTAAGGTCAGTACAACCCAAAGATTCATAAACCATCCAAATAAAAAGCCGGTGATAAAGCCAAAAATCGAGCGTCCTACTGAACTTTTCATAACCCAAGTGTTTTTTAAAAGCCCGGCAGCAAAGCCAACCATTCCCCAGGCATACATTTGCCAAGGTGTCCAAGGTCCTTGGCCAAGAAAAATATTTGACACGATAGCAGCTAATGCACCTACAACAAAACCAGATTCTGCCCCAAAAACAGCGCCGGCCATAATGATAACAAAGGTAGTTGGCTGGACACTTGGAATGCTGGCAAAAGGTACTCTACTCACGGCAGCAATTGCCCCAAGAATAGCGATTAAAACGAGTTCCTTACTGGTAACCTTTTTATGTTCATACTTAATCATCAAAGGAAAAAAGGAACAAACCATAAATAGAATACTTGCCAACATATATTGTTCTTCAACCAATAATGGTACAAAGATGAGCAGGACTGCTAACAGGATTAGTAACCCGGCAATAAGCAAGTTTTTATATTTCTGTTTTTTTAGTTTTTGATTTTCTGAGAACCCCATTTTTCTTCAGCCTCCTCAACTGTTACCACCTCTGGAATGTTTCCGTCCCGTGTCATCCGATTAACTACCGTTGTATAAAAAGCATTACCTTTAAAAAAGTCTTTTGTAGAAGTAGTGACAGTAATTTCTCCTTGAAACATCATCGCACTGCGGTCAGAAAAACGTGCGGCAAATTCAATGTCATGCGTAACCATTACAATTGTTAAGCCGCGGCTTTGCATCGATTTAAGCCATTTGCCTAACGCAACTTTCATTTCCGGATCGAGTCCCTTCGTTGGTTCGTCGAGTAAGAGTATTTTCGGTTGTGGTAATAATACACACGCTAATGCACTTTTTTGCATTTCCCCGCCACTTACATCATACGGGTGACGATCAAGGATGGACTGAATTCCTAATAACTCTACCAAACAATTTATTTTCTCTTCATAATTTTCAAGATGAAATTGCTGTGCCGTTTCGATTAATTCTCCTCGGACGGTATCTTGTATAAAGAGGAGCTTCGGGTTTTGCGGTAAGTAGGCAATATCAGTGGAAATTGGTTTTGAATACTTTTTCCCGTTATAAATTAGCTTCCCTCGCTGGGGACTTTCAAGACCGGCCATCACCTTAAGTAATGTCGATTTTCCAGTCCCATTGGCACCAACAATTGTTAACCATTCCCCCTCATTAATAGTTAAAGATAAAGATTGTAATATTTTTTTGCCTGTTTTTTCATATTGAAAATAAATGTTTTTTACTTGCAGAATAGGGTTCTGTTTTTCATTATAATTTTCTTGTTTTTTGAAGGAGGTATCGAACTGGTGAGTCTTCAGTTGAGAAGCCCATTTCCTTCCTTCTTTGACGGTTAAAGGAATATCGACAATTTGTAAGTTATCTGCGTGTTCCAAATATAATAATGCCGTACTTGGCAAATAAGGAAATAATGGTCGGTACTGTTCTTGCCAAACTTTCGCAATCACATCCTTTGGTGGACCGGATATTTTTAACGAACCATGGTCGAAAACGAAAACCCGATCGGCTAAAGGAAAGACTTCTTCCAATCGGTGTTCGACAATAAGAACTGTTATTCCAAATTCATCATTCATTTGCTTTACCATATGAAGGAAATCCTTTGCGGCCACGGGATCGAGTTGGGCTGTTGGCTCATCAAGTAAAAGAATCCGCGGTTCCATTAGCAAAACGGAGGCAAGATTGACAATTTGTTTTTGCCCGCCGGATAAAAGATGAATCTTCTTATCAAGAAGGTGATTGATTCCGAAAAAATGGACCATTTCTGCAAGTTTTGTTCGCATGGTTTCCGTCGGCATGCCGATGTTTTCTAATCCAAAAATAAGTTCTTCAAATACCCGATCCATCACGATTTGATTTTCAGGGTCTTGAAACACCATTCCAATTTCTTTAGCGATTTTGACAGGTTCATATTCTGTCAATTTTTTTCCATTATAAAAAATCTCGCCGGATCGCTCTCCGTAGGGGGCAATTTCTTGTTTTACCATTCGGAGCAAAGTTGATTTACCACTTCCGGAAGGCCCACAAATGACAATAAACTCTCCGGGTTCAACAGAAAATGAAACTTGATTGAGGGCTGGTAGCAATTGATCCGGGTATGTAAAACTTACATTTACCGTTTCCAATATTGCCATTGTATAGCCTCCTTTCCTTCCACAATTAGTGGAAATCCAATGATGAGAACATAAATCGTGAAAAATACCCATTCACGCCCATATATAATGGTTGGTTCTAAAAGTGGTGTTAGGGTAAGGACGCCATCACCCAACCACCAGCCAAATATGCCGGTGCCTGTTAAACCTGCCAGGATGAGTATCATGAAACCATCATTCATATGTAGTCTATAGGGGGTATATTTCGTTCTTTTTTGTAATCCATAAGCTCTTGCTGACATCGAGTCAGCTGTTTGAATACCATCTTCCAGTGACCAGGTGAGTAACACTTGAACAAGCAATAAACCATGTTTGACTCTTTGTTTAAGAGGGCCGGAAGCGACGGACAAACCCTTTCCTTTTTGTACAGTTGTGATTTCCATCAGTCTTCTATTTAGCAAGGGAACAAATCGAACGGAAAGCATGGCTAACAAAGACCATTTTGGCATCCACTTGGAAAATAAAAATAAAAATTTATCCGAAGTCATGCAATAGTTAAAAGTAATCGTTAGAGTAAGAATGACGATTAGGGTCAAGGCATTTAGCAATCCTTGGACCAATGCTTCTAATGTAATTGCACTGTTAAATAGATAGAACAAAATATGACTGCCGCGATGATTCGTCAAGGGTGTTAAAATAAGGAATAACAAGGATAAAACAATCATCATGGATACCCATTTTTTTAGCATTTTTCCCTGATCTAAGACAAAGTTAAAAATCACAAGAAGAAGGCATGCAAAGGTCAAAAAAAATGGATGCTGATAGAGCATAATCATGGCAATGGCTAAAACGTAATAGAGAAATATGACAAAAGGATGGAGAGAGCGGAATCCGTTATCCATCAGCTTTGCCCCCTCCAACTGTCTGTCTTTTACTGATCATCATTATTTATCACCTGTAAATTTTTAGTATGTGGTATCTTTCGTGTAGTCTAATGTATAGATCCATTCAATCTTATCACCATTTTTTATTGACTCAATCCCCGCGCTATTATCTATTAATACATCATTTACTTCGATTAACCAGCCGCTTAGTGGGCCATAGTCAAATTCATATATGTTGTTAATTCCCTCGACATAAGCAGTTGCGCCCGATCCTCTGACACTAATCTGTATCTTTTTGTCTTTTAAAATTTTTAATGTGGCATCGAGTGCGGTATATCCCGATTCAATTTCTACCTCTGTCGGGGAAAGAAAGACCGTTGGAATCGGTGCATTTATTGGTCCCTGGTAACCATCCACCGATACGGTAACGGTATCCTTCTTCGGCTTTGGCGCTGGTGCGGGTGCGGAAGTTTGTCCTCCTCCGTTCACTGGCTGCCCGGATTCAGTTTTCGGTGCTGGTGTTGTACTTTTATTTTCAACGGATTTAGAAGTTTGGGTATTCGATTTATTTGCTGTGTTGGTATTTGTATTTTCTTGCTTATTGCCTGTATTCTCAGTTGCTTTATCTGTGTTTGGATTTGATTGTTTGTTTTCTGTATTAGCTTTTGTCTCATTTTCCTTTGGACTGTTTTCTGAATTTCCCTCTTCTGTTGAACCGTTTTCCTTATTTCCTTTCATTTCATGTTCTTCTTTAGAAGGTTTTTCGAGTGTTGTTTTCTCGGAAAGCGTTTCATTTTCAGGTAATGCACTGTCTTTTTGACAACCGACTGCAAACAATAAAATGAAGGCGGATAAAAGGATAAATAGTGCTTTTTTGCAAAGTTTCAATGATTCTCCCTCCTTGAATGGTTGAATAGGATTCCCTTCACGGCTTTATTAGTTGCAAAACCATGATTCTCTACTTAAGTGGTTGTACAGGAGGGCTCCCGCTTCTCACGATAGCCCTCCTTTATTAAGAACCACTTACTGGATAAATTCGATTTTGAAGTAGGGCCTCCAAAGAATTTTCGTGTCCAGTATCCTTATCTTTGCGGCATGTCCAGTTTACTGATAGAGCATGATGTCCACGGATTCTAAGATAATTGAACCCCTACGAAATGCTGATACATGTTTAAAGTCCTTGATAAACAATTTTGGTAACCCAAATTGAAATGTTGACACATATTGAAACTACTTGATAACATAAGTGCTCAACAAATTTGCAAACCAAATCGAAATGCTTATACATGTAAAAATTACTTGCTAATAGCCTTTTTCCTATGCTGATAAATAGTAACCATGACCGCAAGTGTAACGAGTATAATCCCAATGAATAGAAAGAGATACGTGTTCGTTGCAGTTTCTGGCAATGTCTTTTCTGAGTTGTTTTGCTCCTTACCGTTTAGATTTGTGGCAGCACCTTTTGTTGTTTCGATTTTGCTCACCTGTTGATCTTGTTCTTTACTTATTTCGACCGGATTTTTTATTGGAACCGGTTCGAGGTCGCCAACGAGATGGAATACAGAACCTTGATTATTTTTATATTTCTGATATGCAGCGAGAGCCAAAGTTGCCTGAGAGCTAGCGATTGGGTTGGATTCACGTTCTGATAGAAGATGAGTAAATCCGCCATCAGCATTTTTGTAGTCCAATAATCGTTTGACTAGGTTCCCTTCTGCTTTTGTAAAATCACTACCTGTCGGATCAATTCCTGCTGCTGATAAACCGATAATGACAGATGCGATCGATTCACTTGCTTCTCCTCCAGCAAAAGTATCATAAAATCCGCTTGAGTTCGTTTGATTACTGGAAAGCCAGTCTACAGCTTTCTCAATGGCTGCTTGAACATTTTCATTTTCTGAATAGGGAGCAAGAGCAGCAATCGCTATCCCGGTTAAATCTGCACTGGGCGTTTCTCCTGCTAAAGACCATGCCCCGTTATTAAGTTGAGTTTTTACAATATAGTCAACTATCTTTTCTCTTGTCCAGTCAGCCTTTTCATTAACAGGATAGCCACCACTATCTAAAGCAAGCAGGGCATAGATTGGCCCGTTATTTCCTTGATTCGTCATATTTTTATGATTAACCAACTGTTCAATTAAGTTATAGCCGGCAATCTTTGTCGCATCTTTGCCAGCAGCAGTTAAAGAGATAATAGTACGCTCTAAATCAGTTACTTTACGAAACTCAGCTTTATTGGCAGTAACCTGGTTTATTAACTGATCAATATAATCACTTGGAATCGTTACCCCTAAAGCATTAAATGCAACGGTACTATACAAATCATTAACACGATGGTCAAGCAAGTATTGACGGCTACTATTTAAAGCCGTTGCAAATTCTTCAGGTGAAATCGTTTCAGGATTTGTTGGTTCGGGTACTTCAGGCTGATTTGGTTCTTTACCGGGTACTTCACCTTTTAAAAAGTTTTGATAATAGGTTAATGCGAAAAATGCTTGATTCGTTGCCATGCTATTTGAATCATCTGTCAATAAATGGGCAAATCCATTGTCATCCTTTTGAAAATGAAGAAGCCGCTGAACTAAATTCAACTCAGATTTTGTAAATTGATTACCGGTTGGATCAATGTTATTGGCACATAACCCGGCAATTACTTGGGCAATCGATTCGCTTGATTCTCCACCGTTAAAAGTATCGTAGTATCCGGCAGTGTCTGTTTGAGTCGCTGAGAGCCAGGCTACAGCTTTTTCAATGGCTGCTTTTACGTTTTCCTGATTTGAATAAGGAGCCAGAGCCGTCAGTGTCATTGCCGTTATATCCACGCTTGGAGTCGGGCCGTATAGGGACCATGCGCCATTGTCTAATTGAGCACCTATTATATGGTTAATTAATTTTTCCCTCGTCCATTCGGCATTTGGATTTTGAATAGTATAATTACCACTATCAAGTGCCCATAAGGCGAAAATCGGCCCATTATTTCCCTGATTAATCATTCGTTCGTGTGTAACTAAAAGGTCGATTAAATTGATGCCTTCAATATTTGTTGCATCTTTACCGGCAGCAGTTAATAAAATAATTGTGTTCTCCAAATCGGTTACTTTCCGAAACTCACCGTTATTGGCCACAACTTCATTAATTTTTGAATCAATTATGGATTGTGGAATATCTTTATTTAAAATGCTTAATGTAAGGACTCCATACCAATCAAGAGAATTATTACTAAGCAAATGAGCAGCTGTTTTTTCAATAATTGATGAGAGCTCTTCTGGTTGTACAGTAGGGTTCTTTGTCCAATCAATTACTCGAAATAACAACTGGTCACCCGGATTTACTTTGGTATCCATTACACCGGTATTTGAAGCGATTCCATTTACAAAAAATCCCCAATATTTGTTTCCTTCAGCAACAACACCCTTTATTGCTTTTAAATAAGGGCCATAATCGGAGTCTTCAAAGGTGACATCGGTTGCAGCCTTTTTTAGCACATCACCAGCCGTATCCCCATCGGAAAAATCAACGACTGAGCGCTCGATCAAAAAGCTGCCATCTTCTTTCATAACGGAAACATTGACCTTATTTTCAGGTGTATCTGCTAAAACGTGGTGTAAAGAAGAGATACTACTTTGGGTAATCAGTAAAATTAATGCGATAAAAACGAAAATTCTTTTTCCCACTCTGTTTGCGAAATTCACTAATCATTCCTCCTTTTGTTGTTTTTTGCCATAAAAAAACATCTCATGGAGGAGATGTATTTGTGCATGAAGTTATATTAAACTACTTTTTCAATGCAACAGACACACCCCCTATATCCACGTAGGGTTATGGCGTTTGAAACAGGCAGGTCTCCTGGCTTATGTTCATCATTCTCTACACCTTCCCGTTATGAAAACAGTGGTATCCGATAGAGAACTCCCAATTACAGTGGCGGGACCGCGTCGGATTTGCACCGAACTTCCCTTTTAAGACTCATATTTAAATGAGCCACCTATTTCTTATATGAAATTATCATTTTAACTAAATCATAGTTTCTGACAGTGGTTTTGTCAATGATTTCCCTGTGAAAACGGTGTTATTCCAAAAGAAAAAGATTTGAATAAACTTACTTTCAAGAGAATATAAAATGAGTCTTGAAAAAGAGATTATACATCTTTTTCAACCAAAATTTTTATGGAATGGGAAAACAAGTAATTGTAATATGGTAAACAGCCAATTTTCCCGAATCCCTTGAAAAATTTTAACTATGAATATATTATTCTTAATCGTTTATCGTATAATGTTATAGAAGGAGGGATTTCATATGGAAGAATTGGTCGAACAGGCAGTTCAAGATTATTATGGGGAAGAAATTGCATGGTGCTACGGGTGTGGCAGACTAAATGAAAAAGGTCACCATTTTCGGACAGGTTGGTTAACACCCGAAGAGAAAACAGTCACCTATTATCAACCAAAACCGGAACATACAGCCATCCCGGGTTTTGTTTACGGAGGTTTACTTGCTTCTTTTGTTGATTGCCATAGTACAGGGTCTGCATCATTAGCATTACATTATAAAAATGGACATGAACTCGGTGACGGTACCGAACCACCAAGATTTGTAACAGGTTCATTGCATGTTGACTTTTTACAGCCGACCCCACAAAACGTGATATTAAAGGCTATTGGAATGGTAGAGGAAATTCATCCAAAAAAATGGAAAGTTTTAACAGAGGTATATGCTGGGGATATTCCTTGTGCCAAAGGAGAAGTAGTTGCGGTCATTATGCCGGCAACATTTTTAAAAAACAAATGACAGCGCTCCCAAACCAACATAAATTTTCCATTGAATTTTACGGGAGAATAGTATATTATCAAAATGTAAGCTGCATTGTTCGTATAAATAATTAAGTTTTTCACCTAAGTATTTATAGGGAGTTTAAGAGAATATAGTGTGAATGACATATCTCTGTCTATATGACTTGGAGGGCAAGCAGGATCACTATTGCAAACACCCACTTGTCTGAGAGTGGTGGTTTTAAAACTTCATTATAAAGCTACGGCAAATGTGGCTTTTCATTAAACAAAAGAAACCAGTCTTGCATAGGCTGGTTTTTTTGTCATAAAATAATTCATATGATCCTATCAATTTTTCACTACTAAATGTTTATATTAGGAAAAATTCTTGCCTCGATACTTAAAGTGAAAAGTCCCTCCAACTTATCTTTCTCGTTGACTCAAACTTTTTAGATGGGAATATAAGATGAGTCATTAAGGGGAAATTTTGTATTTCTTAAACAATAGTAGCATATTATTTTTGTGAATTGAGGTGAGAAACCAGGATGGATATAAATGTATTATTCGCCTTTAGTCTGACATTATTGGCCGGTTTGGCGACCGGAATCGGAAGTGTCTTAGCATTTTTTACTTCAACCACAAATACAAAATTTCTTTCGTTAGCATTAGGGTTTTCCGCGGGTGTGATGATTTATGTTTCTATGATTGAAATTTTTGTAAAGGCACAAAACGCACTGGTCTCAGAACTTGGTAGCCCTGCAGGAAATTGGATTACCGTTATTAGTTTCTTTGCCGGTATGTTATTGATTGCATTAATTGATAAATTTATTCCAAAACAGAATAATCCACATGAGTTAAGGAAAGTGGAAGATATGAAGGACAGACCGGGCTTAACTTCGGACGATCCGGGTTTAATGAAAATGGGGATTTTCTCAGCCTTGGCTATAGGGATTCATAATTTTC
This sequence comes from Caldibacillus sp. 210928-DFI.2.18, assembly GCF_020554505.1. Classification (NCBI taxonomy): domain Bacteria; kingdom Bacillati; phylum Bacillota; class Bacilli; order Caryophanales; family Bacillaceae; genus Caldibacillus; species Caldibacillus sp. 210928-DFI.2.18. The sequence goes on along the minus strand of NZ_JAJCHL010000037.1, from coordinate 619 downwards.
CAGAGGGGATTGCCACTTTTGCCTCAGCTCTGCAAGATCCGACATTAGGTATTTCAATTGCGGTTGCCATTGCTATTCACAATGTACCAGAGGGCATCGCTGTATCGGTTCCGGTATATTATGCAACAGGGAGTAAAAGGAGGGCGTTCAAGTTATCTTTTTTATCCGGTTTATCCGAACCACTCGGTGCTCTAGTTGCATATTTAGTTTTACTGCCTTATTTAACAGATTTAGTGTTCGGTATTATTTTTGCTGCCGTGGCGGGGATAATGGTGTTTATTTCATTAGATGAGTTGTTACCCGCTGCCAAAAAATATGATGAAGCACATAAATCCATATACGGCCTGATTGCCGGTATGGCGGTCATGGCGGTTAGCTTGCTCTTATTTATGTAGTATGTGAGATTTTATATGAGCAAGTTTTCGGTTTATCGAGGCAAGATTTAGCATCTCGTCTTGGCGTCTCGTCGCCAAAAAAACCAGATTTTCGCCCAAAAAAGGTGACGAGAAGAGGTCTCGTCGCCAAAAAATGGAGTTTTCCAGCTCAAAATGACGACGAGAAAGAGTCTCGTCGCCAAAAATGAGCATTTTCCGGCTCAAAAAGGTGACGAGAAGAGGTC
>NZ_JAJCHL010000036.1:0-31301 GCF_020554505.1 Caldibacillus sp. 210928-DFI.2.18 | reverse complement strand
ATTATTTCATCCCAATGACTAAAGTCATGGGCTTTCATAATGCAGTTTTCGTAACCCGAAATCTCAAATTTTTTATGCTTGCTCATTGGTCTTTTCAATTATTTGGTTTTCAATTTGTAAAGCTGCAGAAAATAAATGTAGAAATAACTGATAGGCCGATGTTGTCGTGTCATAATAATTTTTATAATAGAAAAGAATATGAGTCAAGATTTCAACGGATGTCTCATAGGTAAAATTATAAAAATCAACAACGGGAAAATATACAGAATTCCCGATTGGAATTAATGTGCCGGCAACAAGAGCCCCTTCATGGAAGTAAAATTCTTCATTATTTAAAGAAACCTCCACTTCTTTTCTATTCAGAATATCCTCTATAATATATTTTTGTTGGTCATGCTTATTTCTTATTAAATAAAATTTAGGCACTGCCTTTCCCCACTCATTGAGCCAAGCGGGAATAATTTGTTTTTTCCGGTACTTCATTTTATTTTCTAAAACATATTGATCAATAACATTCATCTCATCGTTCACTGAATTTTGGTAAAGTACATACCACCAAAACAGATTTTGCTCTAATGAAAATTTTTTATTACTTTGCGTTGGATGAAAAGATAAAAACTCATCAATAAACGGTTGCGCCTCGGATAAATATTGTGATAAAACGAAACCGGTAAAGTCATGATAGATATCGATTAATAACAGTTTTTTTAATGGTTCCGGAATTGGATAATCATGGCGGAATTTTTTCGTGCATGATACCGTTTGTGCAAATTCGACTACATTTGTATTTTGTGTTCTCATTCCTTCAGTCCTCTCATTATTACAATTTCATTATTGAGGGTATTGTTAACAGAACGAAAAATGAAAACTGGAGGTACGAGAAAGGAAAATCAAGAGAGGGTTTTGTATATATTTTACATTTTTTCTGAATATTGGTCAAGGACCTATTATGCATGAACAACACGGGAAACCATATGAATTTTTGCGGCCACATTAGTATAAATTTCATAGATGTTCTTTTAAAAATTCTGCCTCACTACCCGACTTAATTTTTTTCTGAATGGCAGTTTATTGCTTATTTATTTTCAGGATCATTAGTTTAGGAAAAGCAATACATATTTTAGGACATGATAATTCTATATTCGGGTTCCTAAAAAATTCGCTTCATTCATGATATATTTTTCACAAAAAATACCTTTCTAAATAAAGGTAAAGGTGCTACTATATATGAGGACTAAAAATCATCATTTTTTAAAACGAGGTTTAATTTCAAATGGAAACGACAATGACAAAGAAAACAAATATAAGTACTTTCGTTGACTTATTTTGTATGGTTCTCGGGACAATCATTACTGCTTTTGCACTAAATATGTTTACCATACCGGCAGGGTTATTATCCGGCGGGGTAAGCGGTTTTTCCCAATTACTCAACCATTTTATTCCTATTAACGTCGGTGTTTATTATTTCCTTTTAAATATACCATTACTGATCTTAGGGTATATTTATCTGGGCAAAAAATTTAGCTTCTATACAATATTAGCAACAAGTTTAGTTTCGTTTTTCTTATTAATAGTCCCGATTAAACATATTTGGACGGATGATCCTTTACTATCTGCTATTTTCGGTGGGGTTTTAAATGCGGTCGGTTGTGGTCTTGTTCTCCGTCGCGGCGGTTCGGAAGGCGGTTTTGATATATTATCACGGGTGATTGCAAAATATCGTAATATCACAGTCGGAAAGTCAAACTTAATTATTAATACAATTATTGTTATTTTATCCGGCTTTATTTTTAATAGCGAAATTGCCTTGTACACCATTATATCGTTTTATTCATCCATGAAAACTTATAATATTATCTTAAACCACGTTGATCGCATCTCATTATTGATTATTACAGATAAAGGGAAAGAAGTGAACGAGGCGATTACAAAAGAACTTCATCGAGGGACGACAATGTGGAATGCAAGCGGTGGCTATACCCAAAAGGACAAAACAGTGTTGTATTGTGTTATCATGAAAGGTGAAATGCATCAATTAAAACAAATTGTGAAATCAGCAGATCCAAAATCATTTGTCAGCATTATTTCAACGCAAAACGTAATTGGTCGGTTTCATCAGATTTGGTAAAGAAAACTCGGCAACTGTCGAACCTCTAGGCGAGAGCAGAGTCATAGTCAGCGAAAAAATATTATCGCTTGCGAGGTAATGCTACTGAAGCCTCTCTAGTTCACCGAAAAAATATAAAATGTCCCGCAATAAGCGAATTCGTATATTTGCCGGACATTTTTGCATTTTAAACGTAAAAAAATACGTCTTTCATAGATGGCCCATTTTGAGTAAGCCGAAAAAATATCTGAACCAAAAACAGAATAAAAGACATAACATATTAGCCAACGTCAACATGTTATGTCTTTAACATTCTTTTTTCCCACCATAACGGCGAGACAAGCCCCCATATCAAGATACTTCATTTAAAAAGGTGGGATAAACAGCCCGTTCAACTAACCATTAGTAAGGAATGAAGAACCTCCCACGTATTTATTTCCCTAATGTCAATAACATTTCCCGAACGGTTTTACATGCCACTGCAGTTGATGCGCCTGAAGGGTCATATGGTGGTGATAACTCAACCACGTCTGCCGCAACAATTTGGTTCAATTTTTGCATATGCCCAATTGCATCTAATAAATCACGATATGAAATTCCACCCGGTTCCGGTGTTCCAGTGCCGGGAAAAATGCCCGGATCAAGAACATCAAGATCAATCGTAATATAAACAGGCACATTAGCTAATTCGTCCATCTTTTCCGCAAATGTTTCAAGAGAAAATTTTTCCAAATATGTATGTTCTTTTGCCCATTCAAATTCTTCTTTTAAACCGGAGCGAATCCCGAATTGGAAAATCCGACCGTCACCGAGAAACCCATGACAATTGCGAATGACTGAAGCGTGGGACAGTTTTTCACCTAAATAATGTTCACGTAGATCGGTATGCGCATCAATATGGATCAAATGTAAGTCCGAATATTTTTCATATGCTGCTTTAATTGAAGAAAGACTAACAAGGTGTTCTCCCCCTACCATTAGAAATTTCTTCCCATCAGTTAAAACGCCCCGGCTATATTCAAAAATAATATCCATTACCTTTTCGGTATTTCCAAATGGCAAGTCTAAGTCCCCACCGTCAAAAACAGCTATATTCTCCAAATCCCGATCCAAATATGGTGAATAAGTTTCCAAACCATATGAATCCGTACGAATTGCCTGCATTGCAAAACGGGTACCCGGACGGAAACTCGTTGTTCCGTCAAAAGGTACCCCGAACAAAACAAGGCTTGCTTCTTCATAAGATTTATCACAACCGATAAAAGTACTTATATTCATTTTTTTATTCCCCATCTACTAGTGCCTCCCTTACGTAATTCGGCAAACAAAACGCCCCGCGGTGGAGTTCGGTATTGTAATATTTTGTTTGAATCTTAAATTTTTTCCAATCTTCCGCGTGTAAATCTAGCAACGGATCGTACACCTTTGAAGCAAAGCCGAATAACCAGTGACCGGAAGGATATGTCGGCATATGGTACTGATAAACATGCGTAATAGGAAAAATATGTTTAATCTTTTTGTGTGCCCTTTTCATATTTTCTGCATATTCAGTAAAATATGGTGACTCATGCTGATTAATTAAGATTCCATCATTTCTTAATACTCGATAACATTCTTGATAAAATTCGATTGTAAAAAGACCTTCTCCTACAGAAATCGGATCAGTGGAATCAACAAGAATTAAATCAAACGACGCATCGGGTGCTTTTTTCACATAAGCCAAACCATCCTCGAATTTCAAGGTCATTCGCGGCTCTTCCTCGATCCCGCCGGCAGTAACAGGTAAATACTTTTGACACAGTCGAAAAACACGTTCATCAATTTCAACCATGACCACTTTTTCCACTGATTTGTACCCTAAAACTTCACGAGCCGTACCGCCATCACCGCCACCGATGATTAGAACTCGTTTTATATTTAGGTTTGTGGCGAATGCGGGGTGAACAATCATCTCGTGGTAAATAAATTCATCTTTTTCATTTACCATCATCAAACCATCTAAAGTGAAAAATGTGCCAAACTCCTTACCCTTATAAAAATCAATTTGTTGGAAAGGTGTTTTTTCACTATAAATTTTCTCATCGTAAGCAATGGAAAATTTGCATTCATCGCTCCACGATTCCGTGTACCAATTCATTTATGACATCATTCCTTCACAACTTTAATATGGTTTGCCTCTTTTGCTTCAGTTAATACACTCCCGATTGTTTGACAGTAATAATGATATTGATTGAGCACCTCGTTGGAAATTAATTCTCCCGGTATAACAAGAGGAATACCCGGCGGATAAATCATCAATGTATCCGCACTTATCCGTCCAACAGCTTGATCAATCGGTATAGATTCTTGCTCAGCATAAAAAGCATCGCGCGGAACAAGAACTAATTTATTTACTTCACTTGTTGTGACGTGAGTAGAAATGATCGTTGCATGTTTTCCATACTTTTTCTCAATATCCTTCAAGGCAAAAACTAGTTTGTCGATGGATTCTTTCGTGTCGAACGAGCTAATCACAGCCATAATGACATATCCTTCAGCCAATTCCATTTGAATGCCGTATTCTTCTTTTAAAATTGTGTAGACATCAAAGCCGGTAAAACCAATTCCATTTACACGGATAACAAGTTTTGTCCAATCATATGATTGTTGGAAATATTTCTCCACGTAGGCTTCTTTTAATACTTCATAGTTCGAATTTGCTTCAATGGACAGAACAGCATCCATTACAATCGGTTTTAATTCCCTATACCGCTTTTTTCCAAACAGAACCATCTCTCTTCGTGCCACATCCAAAGAACTCATTAACAAATAGTTCGCACTTGTTGTTTGTAACATATTCACTATTTTTTGCATACGTTCCGGAGCAATTCGGTTCCCTTTTAATAATAGTAATGAACTTTGGGTTAAGGAACCCCCTGTTTTATGCATGCTAACGGTAACTGCATCAGCTCCGGCTGTAAGAGGATCGATATAGTCATCAGGCATAAAAGCCAAGTGAGCACCATGAGCACTGTCGACAAGAACTGTTACACCCCGTTCGTGGGCGAGTTCACAAATTTCCACCAATTCATTCATTGCACCAAAATAGGTTGGATATGTGACAAGGATTGCTTTCGTTTCCGTATTTTCATTTAATGCCTTTCTTACATTTTTAACAGACACACCGTGGGCAATCCCAAAATGCAAGTCGACTTCGGGTTGAATAAATATCGGTTTTGCCCCGCTCAAAATTATTCCATTCATAACGGATTTATGACAATTTCTCGGTACAAGAAGCGTTTCACCCGGTTTTACTGCTGCTAAAATCATGGCAATAATACCAATTGTCGTACCGTTAACTAAAAAATAAGCATGATCGGCTCCAAATGCATCAGCCGCTAATTCCTGGGCTTCTTTGATTACCGATTGGGGATGGCTTAACAGATCAAGTTCTTTCATTGAGTTGACGTCCATCCGCATTGTCATATCCCCGAGAACCATTCGTAACGGGTTCATTTGTGCCCCCATTTTGTGACCCGGGACATCAAATGGTATAACATCTCTTCTGGCATATTGAACTAGTGTTTGAAATAAGGGCATTTGATTGTGATCTAATTTAGGCGCTGCTTTTATCAACGGTTGTTCAAATTCCAATAGTTTGTTCATCATCGGCAGCCACCACTAACATTAAGTGTAGTAAGCACCTTGTTGGACTCCATTGCCCTATTAGAAAATTGCTCATGTACCTTACAAGTTCCCTCTACGATTCCGCAAAGTTCATTTGTATATCCTTTATCAATGAGTGCAGCGCAGGTAATTTGTACAGTATCATGGACAGCTGTTGCCATATTTTCCCTGCTCGCATGAGTTGTACTTGTTAGTAAAAACACTTCATAAGCTGGTTTTATAAACTGTTTTTGAAGGAAAGTTGAATCCCGCCCTGCATCAGGTATTTGATTCTGATATCCTTCTATTGCAGATTCCGATATGAATAAAAATTTCTCTGCCAATATTAACCACTCCTAACACAATTTTTTTGTTTAGGCATAAAAAAAGCTCTCCAAAGGCAAGGAAAGCTTCGATTAATATCAGCTGCTTATCCTCTTATTGCTCACAAAATGTACTCATTTTGTGCTCAGGTTGGGCACCCAATATTTAGTTCTGTGAACCAAACTGGTTTGCCACCGTATCTTAGACCCCTCGTCTCAACGGCTATTAATAAGAGAGAAACTTTTATTTATGCTGGAATAATAATAAAGGATTTAAAAAGACATGTCAATTTATTTTGGAAATGTCTTAATAAAATTTTTTTGCACGTTTATAGGTTTACCATAAGCTCCAAGAAAGTAAACATTTCTATAAATCAAATACGAATGGCGCAATATTCTTTGTCCTCATAGATATATTTATCAAATATTTTGTAAATTCTTTTCAAATGACCTTTTTGGGTGCAACCCTTAAAAATTTATCAAATTATTGATAAAATAGTAATATACAAATCTTTCATATAATGGAGGCAAAACTATGTTAATTCCTTATAAAGGAAAAACACCAAATGTTCATGATAGTGTTTTTATTGCTCCGGGGGCATATTTAATTGGTGATGTAACAATAGGAAAGGAAAGTTCCGTATGGTTTAATGCCGTTTTACGCGGTGATGAAGGGCCCATCATTATCGGAGAAAAATGCAGTATTCAAGATAATGTAACCATCCATCTTTATGAAGATCATCCGACCATCATTAAAGACGGTGTAACAGTAGGACATAATGTAATTTTACATGGCTGTAAGATTGGAAGCAACACAATTGTAGGTATGGGGTCAACTATTTTAGATGATGCTGAAATCGGTGAACAATGTATTATCGGTGCGAATACATTGATAACCGGCGGAAAAAAAATCCCTCCCCGCTCGCTGGTGGTCGGCTCTCCCGGAAAAGTTGTCCGTGAATTGTCAGATTATGATTTCATGTTAATTCAAGGTTCAATTGAAGTTTACGTACAAAAAGGGAAGGAGTACATTGATATTCTTTCCCAATTAAAAAATAAATAAGAAAGAACGGTTGCTAAAGATACGTACTGTTAACGGGATTAATAAAAATGTACTTGTATTCACTTCAAATAGGGGCATCCGTTTATAAAAAACTTTCCGGGACTGCCCCTATAGGTCGTTTCTATTTAAAACTTGATCGAAATCCGTCTATTAATAAGAGAATTGCTGTAATAATGTGAAGGGCCATTCCGAGAAATGGAATCCAACCTAAACAGGATGTAATAATCCCTAACACACTTCCATGAAAAGATCTTTTTTCCATTATTGAAAATATGAGCGTAATGATATGCAAAACAAACATGATTCCGAGCGGTGCCCAAGCCATACTAAAAATAATGGCTCCCCCTAAAATCGGTATTCCCCAAAAAGCTTCCAAGCCACCCGTAATCAATTTTAATATTGTAGAAACCATAACATTTAATCTCCTCTCACTGCCAGAACAGTATTATTTGTATTATACGATCTATTCATGGAAAGGATTCAAAATTTGATGGAAATCTGGTGGATTTTATGACTCGCCGTTAAGAATGGGATAAAATCAATGCTCGGAAACGGGAATTTTTTACCATAAGAGAAAGCAAAATTGCCCCACAGCCTTGCATGATCGTTTTTACAATCACTTGACCAATAATCGCTGCCGGTACTGCTTCCCAAGGAATAAAGCCGGCACCAAGCGGACTTAAACCAATTATGATAAAAACAACTGAATCGAATAATCCACCAACAAGCCCGCTGTATAACACCCGCCAACTCATCGGTAATTTTAAGCGCGAATAAATTTCGGTATCCGTCGACTCGGCGATAAGAAATGATAAAGCTGAAGCCATCACAATCCATAAGGTGTCACCTAAGAGATAAGATGAAACAGCAGACAATATCAGGGCAATAAGTATTAACAGATACGTTTTTCCCTTGCCATATTTATTTTGAACTAAGTCACGGAAAATAAATGTAGCTCCGATTAAAAAAGTACCCCACGGAATATGAAACATTCCTATTTGAACCGGTTGAAATCTGGCTGTAATAACATTCGCCAACACAATAAACATTAAATACAAAATGACTCTCATTAACATCATAACTCCTCATTATTTACTGGTAATCTTTCATAAACTGGCTAAATAAAAAACTACAACGCATGAAAGAGAGAATTTCTCAGGAATTTCGCTGATGACTTGCAACCTTTCTAGGCCAACGAATTTCTATGGTATGTAAGTTCGTAAAATCCGGTTTTAGGAATAATCAGTTGTGATTTCCACAACAACTTTCTTTTTAAATAGCCGTTGAAACATTCGCCTTCATCTGCATATATTTTTCATAACCTTGACGACGTAATTGACAAGCCGGACATTTTCCACAACTATCACCAATTATTCCCTCATAACAAGTTAATGTTCTCTCCTTAATTAATTTAAGAACATTTAAATCATCAGCCATTTTCCAAGTGGCAGCTTTATCCAACCACATTAATGGTGTGTGGATGACAAATTCTTGCCCCATGGCCAAATTAATGGTTACATTCAACGACTTCACAAACACATCGCGGCAATCCGGGTAACCGCTAAAATCCGTTTCACAAACACCGGTGACTAAATGTTTCGCACCGATTTGCTGAGCCAAAATTGCAGCCATTGACAGGAAAATCAAATTTCTACCGGGAACAAAAGACGATGGCAACTCCCCACTCTTTCCGGCTTTTACGTCGATGTCCATTCTCGTTAAAGCACTCGGAGACAGCTGATTTAATAAGTTCATATCGAGAATATGGTGCTTAACCTTTAATTCTTCGGCAATAGATTTGGCACACTCGATTTCTTTTTTATGACGCTGATTATAATCAAAGGTTACCGCTTCTACATTTTGAAACGTATTGAGAGCCCAAAATAGACAGGTGGTGCTATCTTGCCCCCCACTAAATACAACAACAGCTTTTTCATCTTTTAGCATCGCTGACACATCCATTTATTGAATAGTTTTTAAAAGATCTCAAACCTATATTTATCAAGAAATCATCTCATATATCTGAACCCTTCTCATAACTACCGATTATCCACTTTTTCCGGATATAAATCATGATTCATCAACCGGTAATTTGCCATTTCTTCATATTTTGTGCCCGGACGACCATAATTGCAATACGGGTCAATTGAAATACCACCCCTTGGCGTAAATTTTCCCCAAACCTCAATATATTTCGGGTCAAGCAACTGAATTAGATCATCCATAATTATGTTGACACAGTCTTCGTGAAAATCACCATGATTGCGAAAACTGAATAAATATAGTTTTAAAGATTTACTCTCGACTAATTTCTCATCAGGGATATAAGAAATATAAATCGTCGCAAAGTCCGGTTGGTTTGTAATTGGACATAAGCTGGTAAATTCCGGACAATTGAATTTTACAAAATAATCACGACCGGCGTGTTTATTTTGAACTGCCTCCAAAACTTCCGGCGCATAATCAAAAATATATTTTGCTTCCTTTTTTCCAAGTGATTTTACTTCATCTTTTTTTCTTCCCATAATAAAACCTCCTGTATGATCCGTGCTTACAGGAGGGTAATAGCTTTCAAAAACTAAAAAAACCATGCCTTATGGACAGACATGGTATCCATAGTTTTTTATAGAGGGTTTAAGCTATGAACCTCTCCCGTCCGACACGGGTATTCAATTTAATCCTCTTTTATCTTACCGTTCATTTCAATGTGCGTCAATTGCTTTGGTCAAAAAATTTTTGATTTCTTAAGTAGAAATTTGCCACCAAAACTCTTAATGAACGGTCACTTATTTCCGGTTTTGTTTCATTTGTCTCGCTTTCGATCGTTCAAAACGGAATTTGGCCAATATAGATTTGTTAAGTTCCAGTACATTCTTTATAACAACTTAAAAACAATGATTGTATCCATCTTTCCCCACTGGTAAAATAGATATATTTCGGTTACAATTATCTAATGATATCAATTGGGTAGAAAGAGGGTTACGAATGAATAAGCAATCCATTTACGGATTAACCATAGAGGAATTGACAGAATGGATGTTAGAACACGGTCAAAAGAAATTCCGGGCCCAACAAGTTTGGGATTGGGTGTATCAAAAAAGAATAACTTCTTTTCATGAGATGAAAAATATAAATAAAGAATGTATTGAACTTCTTGAAAATAATTTTGAAATCAGTACGTTAAATGTTCAAATCAAACAAGTTTCTCAAGACGGAACGGTAAAATTTTTATTACAATTAAAAGACGGTAATTTAATTGAAACAGTTTTGATGAGACAACATTACGGACTATCTGTTTGTGTGACTACACAAGTCGGCTGCAACATCGGCTGTTCCTTCTGTGCCAGCGGGCTTTTACGGAAAAATCGCGATTTGACTTCCGGTGAAATTGTTGAGCAAATAATGCATGTTCAGCGCTTCTTGGATGAAACGGGTGAGCGCGTTAGTCATGTTGTTGTCATGGGTATCGGTGAACCGTTCGACAACTTCAATAACCTTGTTCGTTTCTTAAAAATTATCAACCATCCGAAAGCATTTGCGATTGGCGCCCGCCATATTACGGTTTCAACGAGTGGCATTGTACCAAAAATTTATGAATTTGCCGATCTTGATTTGCAAGTGAATTTAGCCATATCGTTACATGCACCAAATAACGAGTTGCGTTCCCAAATTATGAAAATCAATCGGGCTTATCCGCTTGAAAAATTATTCCCGGCCATTAATTATTATTTAGAAAAAACAAATCGCCGTATCACCTTTGAATATATTTTATTGGATGATGTTAATGATCATGTGGAAGAAGCTAAACAACTGGCTGAACTGCTAAAAGATATTCGCCATCTTGCTTACGTCAACTTGATACCTTATAACCCGGTCAATGAACATATTCAATATAAAAGAAGTTCTAAAGAATCGATCTTGCGGTTTTACGATACATTGAAGAAAAATGGTATCAACTGCGTCGTCCGCCAAGAACACGGAACAGATATCGATGCCGCATGCGGACAACTACGCAGCAAACAATTAAGAAAAGCGAACTAAGAAAAATATTCGGGTAACCTCAAGAACGAAACAATGAAACTAAAATCGGGCTTTTACCTATATTTCAACCGATATGAAAAGGATAACCCAAATCCAGGGTTATCCTTGTTTAATTTCTTCATAAACCATCTTTTTCCATTGTAAAAATTCGTTTGTGTATAATAATTGTTCTGTACGGGGCCGTTCGAAAGGGATTTGCCAATCTCTTTTTATTTCGGCCGGTTTTGCCGACAAAATGATGAGCCGATCAGATAAAAATAAAGCTTCCTCGATATTATGCGTGACAAATAGAATCGTCTTAGAATATTCTTGCCATATTGATAACAACCATTTTTGCATATCAAACCGGGTAAATTCGTCCAAGGCAGAAAACGGCTCATCTAAGCAAATTAACGTTTGCGGACTTAGCAAACTGCGGATGAAGGAAACACGTTGTTTCATCCCACCAGACAATTGATGAGGGAAACGTTTTTCATACCCTATCAATCCTGCCCGCTCTAGCATTTTCACCGCTTTAGCCGGATCTCGTTTACCGGCAATCTCTTGACCGAGCAAAACATTGTCAAGAACTGTCCGCCATGGCATTAGGGCGGCTGATTGCGGCATATAACTGATATAGCCAGTTTTTCCGGTTATTTTTTCCCCGTTGATATAAATCTCTCCTGCATCCTGCCTTGTGATCCCACCAATCACCTTGAACAATGTACTTTTTCCACTGCCTGAAGGTCCTAAAATCGATATGAATTCCCCGTCATGAGCAGCAAAGGATACATCATGTAAAACTTGATCAGCGCCAAATGACTTGTATATACGGTCAATAACCAATTCACTCATCAATCAACCCTTCCTTCTCCGGATCCCACTTGATGACCAATTTTTCCAGAAATACGATGAAGGCAAACAATAACATACTAAACGTAACAACGAATACTATCGCAACAAAAACACGATCGGTCCGGAATGATGATGATGCCAATGTCATATAAACACCAATGCCTCTTTCTGCTCCAAGCCATTCCGATATGACGGCCCCCATTACACTATACGTCGCAGAAATTTTTAATCCGGAAAACAAGGCAGGGAGTGCTTGCGGCCATTCTAATTTCCAAAACAGTTGCTTCCTCGTTGCCCCTGCCATTTTCATATAATTCCATAATTCTCGATCGGTATGCTGGAACCCGTCCAGTAAAGATACGGTAATTGGGAAAAAACAAACAAGCGTAATCACAATCATTTTCGGTAACATCCCAAAGCCAAACCAAATGACAAGGAGCGGTGCGAGTACGATAACCGGGATGTTTTGCGAGATAATCAGTAATGGATAAAACGCTTGCCGTAAAAAAGGAACGATATGTAAACCAATCCCGATAATGATTCCAATCAAACAGCCGACCATTAATCCGGAAAGTGCCAACGATAACGTAGGTAAAAGGTGCTCCCCGTACACATGGTACCCTTCAACCATCTCTTTCACAATTTGTGAAGGAGATGGCAACAACCAATTTGGTACACGGAAGATACGGACACTTGCCTCCCAACTGATGAATAAAAGAATGACAACAAAAAGTGCCCCCCATCCTTTTTGCCAAATCACCGGTATTTTTCAGTCAACTGGTCCATTGACGCACCATCAGGATTATAGAACACTTTTATTTGCGAAATAACACTTGGGCAATTTAGCTCTATCATCTTCTTATTCATTTTTTCAACAATCATTAAAAGTTCCGTCAAGTCACCTTCCATTGTTGTCTCAAGCGGACTAACTTGATATTTTACTCCTGATTCGGTTATGACTTTAATGGCCGCGTCAATATAAGGAATTGTATCCTCACCGTTTTTTGTTTTTGGAATGATTTGGATGCTTACTAATGCATTAGCCATTTGTTTTCTCCTCCTTTTCTTGTAAATTACGATTCCGGTAAAAATTCGTTTGTAAACGCCTTTTTACTATCTAACTGTTTTTCTAGTAAACCATTATCATACATCCATTGCGAATAGTTTTCCCATACTTCCAATTTTTGCTCTCCCCAACGTGCTGCGTCATCTTTGTATTTTGTAGCGAGCCACTTTTGGGAAGCTTGGACGAGATCCGGGTCAAGTTCGGGCTCGGCAGCAATTAATATATTTGCCGCTTCTTCCGGATTTTCGATAGCAAACTCATACCCTTTTGTCACTGCCCGTAAAAATTTCCTGATTGTCTCCGGCTTTTCTTTAATCATTGTCTCATTCGTAGAGATAACGGGCGTATAATAATCAAGCTTATCACTATAGTCAGTTAACCAGACCATGTTAATCGGGGTGTTACGTAATTCAGCTTCCACGCCTGTCCACCCGTAATAAATCCAGGTAAAATCAATATTTTGTTTTGTCGCAGTAAAAAAGTCGGTATCGCCAATATTGATGATGTTTACTTTTCCGACATCCGCATGATCCTGTTTCATTAACGATTCAATAATCGCTTTTTCAAGTGGTGCTCCCCACCCTCCATAAGTTTTCCCTTCGAAATCTTTTGGAGTTTTTATATTTTTGTCTTTTAATGAAGCAAAACCGGATGTATTATGTTGGATAATCGCTGCAACAGAAACAATTGGCACTCCTTGGATTCGAGCCTCGGTAATCCCTTCCTGGTAACTGATACCAAACTCGGCTTGTCCGGATGCCACAAGATTGTCTGCCCCCGCATCACCCGGCATGATGATATCAACATCCAATCCTTCTTCCTTGAAATACCCTTTTTCCTGTGCCACGTATAAACCGGTATGGTTCGTATTCGGTGTCCAATCCAAGACGATATTTGCTTTTTCTAGCTTATCTTGATTATTTTTCGAAGTTCCGGAACCAGAATTTGCAGTTTCTCCCCGGCATGCAGCTAAAAGCATGGTAAATACGGCAAGAAAAAGTATTTTTTTCATGCGTGTTCCCCTTTCTTCATTATGATTTGAAAACAAGTTTGAAGAGGGAGAGAGAATGAAAAAACCCCAGGAATCATCCTAGGGCACATACTTCATGTAAGAAATTTCATTCATATCGCAAAAAAGTATGTTCCCTACGCTGGTATTAACCAGATCAGGTTCAAGGGTCAGCATCTTACGGACGCACTCTCAACCGGCAACACCGGTTCCCCTACAAACTTATTTTCATATTCAGTTTTCACTTATTTATACTATTACATATTTTTCCATTCATTTCAAGCCTAACTTTTTTCATTAAAAATTTTTAAAGAATAACCGCAATACATCCGCACCGCCAATAAATGTGCCGATGGAGCTGCCAATATTGGATAAAATAATGATCAATAAAATTCGTGTTACTTTATTGTTCCAAAACCCTTTTACGGATGAAATATCATTTGACAGGTTTTCGAAATCACCAACAGTCGGTTTTCGTACAAACGCTTGTACCAATCCTGCAAACCATCCGGAAGCAAGCAACGGATTTAAAGCGGTAATGGGAGCTGCCACAAAAGCAGTTAAAATGGTTAGCGGATGACCAAATGCCAACGCCGCTCCAAGTGCTGACAAAGAGCCGTGCCATAAAATCCAACTCCATGTTTGTTGCATCCCTGCATCCGGGTTCGCGAAAAATGTATAAACGATAATGGCAATAATAAGAACGGGGATCGACCAGCCGATAATTTTTGGTTTTTTCGACTTTGGCGGTGTTTTTGTTAATTCAGTTAAATCATGCGTTTTTTCTATTTCTCTTGAAACACCGGGAACATGAGCTGCACCTAATACAGCTACGACTTTTTCACCGGGTGCCGTTCTTATTTTCTCGGCCAAATATTGATCCCGTTCATCAATCAACGGTTTTTTCAATTGCGGTAAATTTTCAGTAAACTCATTAAGCATGGCATCAATGCTGTCTTTTGTTTTTAATTGTTCTAAATCTTCTTCCGTTATTTTTTCATCGGTAAAAATACCGGCTATAACTTGGGTGAGAAGCATCATTTTTTCTTTAAAATTCATGCTGTGCCAAATGCGGGAAAAGGTAGTTTGAATATTTCGATCAGCTAGAATAAGTTTTGCACCAACCGTTTTAGCCGATTCAATTCCTTGAATCATCTCTTGACCGGGTTTAATCCCCATTTGATCAGCCATTCTTTTCTGAAAAGATGAAAGTGCCAAATTGATAAATACCATCCCTGCCCTTTTCTCTTTAATAATTTTAAAAATATCCGTATCTTTCCACTTGTTTCCTTCCGTAATAGATTGATATCGTCCTTGATCCAACTCAATGCAAACTGAATCCGGCTGTTCTGTTTCAATAATTTCCTTCACTTGCTCGGCACTGTTTTTTGATACGTGAGCAGTTCCGATCAAAATATATTCTTTATCATTCAAAAAAATTCTAGTAATGTTTTCTTCGTTCATAGTGACCTTCCCTTAAACTTTTGATTCCCGGAAAAATCTGTGTTCTTTTATAACTCACAAGTTTTCCAGCTATGTGAATCGCAATCGCCCTTATCTTTTCATGCATATTGTTATTCTACCTGAACCGAAAAATGTAGTAAAGCAATCGGAGGATAAAAAATTTTTAAAGGTGGAACTTTTGACGGTATATGTTTAGAAGAAATTCGGATGATGAGTTTTTTTTCATTCATTGTTATGCTGCTCCGTTAATTAACTATGCAACAAGCAGTAATCCAAAATCGATAAAATATTTCAAATACCAAAGCAAGACGAATGCCTTTACCAAATGATCGGCAAAGAAATATAAATAAAGTATCGTCATCAGTTTCTGACATTTTGAAAGGAGGGAGAACCATGTTTCCATATAACCAGGGACCACTAGGACCACGGCGGCCAAGAAATCCTTTTTTCCCTGTTCAACATGTTAATAAACCTTCTTCTCAGATATTTTTTGATTACTTTAAAACAAATGATGGTCACTGGGATTTTGATAAAATTTCCCAATCCATCGGGCAAGTGAATAAAATAGTCAAACAAGCTGATCCATTAGTTAAACAGATGGCATCCATTGTAAAAAAAGTTCGACCGAAATGATATACTTTTCAAATAATTTAAATTTAAGGTCTGTTCTGTTGTGAAGAACAGATCTTTTATTATCCTTCTCTTTTCCATTAAACATTTCTTATAGGTAATTGCCCAATTTTATGAATCAGGGACAGATGACTAGTCAATTTGCAGGTTAATACATATACTGCTAACAAATAAACATGGAGGTGTTTATTGATGAGTGCTCCAACAGCAGGAGGATATGGTGCAGGATTTGCCTTGATTGTTGTGTTGTTTATCCTATTAATCATCGTTGGTTCAGCGTACATTTGGTAAGTAAAATAAAGGACTTTGATTGATTATTCATTGTCCTTTGTTTCTGGAGAATGACTAGCGTTTGTTGGTCATTACAGGAATGGACTGTCACGAATGATGAACAACACAATTCCAAGTAAAGAATATTTTTATTACACGAATGGAGGGATTTGAATGGGCTTTTACGGATGCCATGGAGGATATGGCTACGGTGGCTACGGCGGCGGCTACGGTGGCGGCTACGGTTTTGGTGGTGGAAGATGGTTCGCCCTGATCGTAGTTTTATTCATCCTATTGATTATTGTAGGTGCTGCTTGGCTGTAAGTTGATAACAAAATTTAGTGAAAAAAAACGGTGCTGAGAAACTAATCTCACACCGTTTTTCTTTTGGTTAATTCATCCATTTGCTAGATATTTTAACCTATGGTATTATGTACAAATTTAAAGAGAAAGCAAATGGTTCCGTTTGGTTTCCCTATTCGAATAAAAAACTTGTAGAATTCATATTACCTCTATAAATTTATAATCGCTCATCTTTGCGGTTTACCTAATCATTTCTGTTATAATTAGAAAAGAAAAGCTTGAGTAGTCATGGCGTCCGAGTCTTTTACCAAACGAGCTTGGGTAAAAGGATTGAAAGGAGTGGACAAAATATGCGGGTTATTTTAATAATTGCTGCACTAGTATTATTATTTTCTTTCACTAATAACGCTGACCAAGAGACCAATTCATTTATTGACCAACTTAAAGAAGGAATATCAGATTTAACAGATCAAATTAACTTGTCGGAAATAAAAGAAGACATAAATGACATTATATACGGGATAACCGATTCCATAAATGAAATGACCGAAGATGACCCCAAGAACAATGATAAAGCCGAAGAAATCACATTAAATGCACCGGAACAACAAACCTTTTCGATAGCAAATGTTGAATTAGGCTCGTCAAAACAAGATGTAGAAAATATGTACGGGCAACCGAAGAGAATCAGTTTAAATGAATATCATACAAACTGGCATACTTATCATGAAAACTATCAAAACTTTTTCATGGTTGCCTATAATAAAGATGGGAAAGTTGCCGGATTATTTACGAATCAAAATTTAATATCATCAACAAACGGTATTGGCATTGGCACCGGAAAAGAAGAAGTATTAAGTAAGATGAGAACAGAACCGCTTACAAGCATTCAAAAAGGTGTTGTTCGCTACAATCTTCCTGAAGACCGCGAATACGATATTTTTCACAAGGATAACAGTTACATTACAATCTTCTATGATATACATGAAAATAATACCGTTACAGCTATCCAAATCATTAGTGAATCCCTTGAAAATGAACGGGCTGACATGTATACCGATGGAAGCCAAGCTTTAAAGGAAGGTTTTGAATATCAACTATTTGATTTAACGAATGCGGAACGGGTTAAACACAATCTAAGCCCATTAACTTGGGATGAACGTGTTCGCATAACCGCCCGGAAGCATAGCGATGATATGGCGGCTAATGCTTATTTCAGCCATACAAATCCCAAAGGACAAGATCCATTCGATCGGATGACAGCGGACCAGATTACTTTTATTCTTGCTGGAGAAAACTTAGCATATGGCCAATTTAGCAGTATCTTCGCCCATGAAGGATTATTGAATTCGCTAGGTCACCGAAAAAATATTCTTGAAAAGGATTATGAATACTTAGGTGTGGGAGTTGCTTTCAACACAAATGCTGAACCTTATTATACGGAAAACTTCTATGCCAAATAATAAACAAATTTATTAAAAGAGGCACCGCTTGAAAGTCGTGCCTCTATATTCTTTTAAAAAGAATGCCAAGTGTATTGGGGCCGCAATGGCTGGAAATCGTGCAAGATGCCTTCGTGATGATAATTTCTTCAAATTTTTGATGCTGGTTAATTAATTCATGTACTCGCTTAATAGTATCCTCAGAGCATCCGGAATGGGTAATAAAAATACGGTCCGGGACAATGTCGTTTCGATCTTTCAAACGGTCAACCACATATTTTTCAATTGATTTTTCAAAGCGTCCGCGATATTTTTTTCCCACATCCATCTTCCCGTTAATGACTTCAATACAAGGTTTAATATTTAATAAGTTTGCACTAAAAGCAGTAATAGCGGAACATCTGCCCCCCATTTTCAAATAATCAAGCGTATCGATGACAAAACTGGCTTCCACTTTAGGAACGAGTTCTGTTAATGTTCTTATAATACTTTTAACTTCCATTCCTTGTTCTACTAAATGAACAGCTTCCATAACGATATGACCGGTTCCGGTTGATAAATTGTCCGAATTAATCACATGTACGTTATGAAACTCTTGAGAAGCCAAGTATGCATTTTGATAAGAGCTGGAAAAATTCCCGCCCAGGCTAATATGAATAACGGCATCATAGGATTCACATTTTGAGAATATATCAAAATAATTTTGTACTGAGGCAGCTGCCGTTTTAGGTAGTTTTCCTGTCCGTTCCGCATAGGAATAAATATCATCAGGCGCAATATCGATTCCGTCCCGATAGGTTTTATCTTCTAAAATAATATAGAGAGGAATCGTTTCAATATCATTTTGAGTAAGATATTCTTCGGGAAGATCGGCCGTACGGTCACATGTTATTTTAATTTTTTTCATACAGCTTTCTTTCCTTTCAATTTGTTGTATATAAACTTAAATAGTTTTCAAAATCATCACAAAAATAGGAAATAAACTGTTCAATCTTTCTACTAGTCTTATTATTCCTAGAAAAGCATTCTAAAAAAGAATAACACTTCGTAATTTTAACACAATTCCCTTTTAGATGAAAAATATTGGCAATACGAAGGAAATATTACAGGTCGATTTCTAACAAAATCGGACAATGGTCACTTCCTAATACATGTGAATGAATGTCGGCATTTACGATTTTTTCTTTGATACTTTCTGAAACAATAAAATAATCAATACGCCACCCGATATTTCTTTCCCGGACTTTGTTCATATAGCTCCACCAAGTATAATGGTCGACCGCATCCGGATGTAAATAACGAAATGTATCAATAAATCCAGATGCCAGTAAACTCGTCATTTTTTCTCGCTCTTCATTCGTGAATCCGGAATTACCGATATTGGACTTAGCGTTTTTCAAATCGATCTCCTGATGGGCAACATTTAAATCACCACAGTACACCACAGGCTTCTTTTCATTTAATGCCAATAGATATTTCTTCAGCTTATCTTCCCATTCTAAGCGAAACTTCAATCTTGCCAAATCTCGCTGTGAATTTGGCGTATATACATTCACTAAGTAAAAATTCTCATACTCCAAGGTAATGATTCTTCCTTCTCGCTCACTTTCTTCCGGAGAAAAACCATATGAAACCGTCAATGGTTTATATTTTGTAAACACAGCTGTTCCGGAATACCCTTTCTTTTCGGCGTAGTTCCAATATTGTAAGTATCCCGGTAAATCAACGTCAATCTGGCCCTCTTGTAATTTGGTTTCTTGTATACAAAAAATATCTGCATCTATGTCATGAAAATATTCCAAAAAGCCTTTTTTCACACAAGCTCTTAGACCGTTGACATTCCAACTTACTAGTTTCATAAACAAACTCCATTCTATTAAATCTTGACCTAATATTTTATTATTCTATCATACATATGGGCGGATTTGTATGTCAGGTGCACGAAATCATAAATTTTCTTAATTTCTTCTGTATTTTAGGCGAAAAAACATTATTTTTTTACCTGCTATTAAATTTTGTAAAAAAATGTCGATAAAAAGTGAGATAGTATATTAGCCTGAAATCAAATATAAAGTACATGTCTGAATATGAAATGACTTTTTATCAATTTGATAATTTGGGCAAAAATGATGGTAGATAGGTGATTTAAATGGATAAAACTTCATTACTTGGTATTATTTTTGGATTTATTGCAATCGGCGTTGGAATGGTTTTAAAAGGTGTCGATATTGTTGCTTTAAACAATCCTGCCGCATTTTTAATAATTTTGTTAGGTACAATAGCTGCTGTTACAATCGCTTTTCCAATGAGTGAATTAAAAAATATTCCAAAGTTATTTAAAATACTTTTTACTGAACAAAAGAGTATAAAGATGACCGAAGCAATTAAGTTGTTTTCGGAATGGTCACAAATTGCAAGAAAGGAAGGTATACTGGTATTAGAAAAAAAGCTAGAAGAAATCGATGACCCTTTTTTAAAAAATGGAATGGGTATGGCAATTGATGGAAAGACGCCCGATTATATTCGTGATGTTTTGTTGGAAGAAATTGATGCCATGGAAGAACGTCATGCTGTTGGAGCGCAAATCTTTTCCCAAGCAGGAACATACGCACCGACGCTTGGGGTTCTTGGAGCGGTCGTTGGTTTAATTGCCGCTCTCGGCGATATGAGTGATACAGAGAAATTGGGGCATGCCATTAGTGCTGCCTTTATCGCTACTTTACTCGGTATTTTCACCGGGTATATACTCTGGAACCCGTTTGCCAATAAATTACGTCGGAAATCAAAGCTGGAAGTTCGTATGAAATTGTTGATGATTGAGGGAATCCTCTCCATTCTTCAAGGAGAAACACCGAAAGAAATTGAGCAGAAACTTTCATCCTTTTTACCGACTGATGAGCGGCAAAATTTTTTAGAAGAAGGCAGGGAACCGAAAAATGAGCAGGCGTAAAAAGGAAAAGGGCGAGCACGAATTTAATGAAACTTGGCTGTTACCATACTCGGATTTAATGACTTTATTACTTGCCTTATTTATTGTATTGTTTGCATCGAGTGCGGTAGATGCACAAAAATTCCAGTCCATGTCAAAGGTATTTAGCGAAATTTTTACAGGAGGAACAGGGATTGTTGACTACGAAAGTATTGAACAAAAAAATGGTGAAGAGCTGGCAGATGAAACGAAGGAAAAATTAGAGAAGGAAAAAGAACAGACCCAAGTACCGGTAGACGAACAAACTACTTTAAGTGCTACTCAAGAGCGAGTCAACCAGTACATTTTGGAAAAAGGGCTAACCGGTCAGCTAAAAACTTCGTTAACGAGCGAGGGGCTTCTTGTTACAATTAATGACAGTGTTTTGTTTGATTCCGGAAGTGCTGAAGTGCGTGAAGAAGATATTGCTGTTGCAAAAGAAATCAGCGACTTGCTCGTCATTGACCCGCCGCACAACGTCATTATTAGCGGGCACACGGACAATGTTCCGATCCAGAATTCTAATTTTTCATCAAACTGGGAGCTTAGTGTCATGCGTGCCGTCAATTTTATGAAAATCATTTTAGAAAATGACCAGCTTGATCCAAGAATGTTTAGTGCGAAAGGATTTGGTGAATTTCAACCGATTGCTTCCAATGATACCGAGGAAGGAAAAGCGAAAAATCGGCGGGTTGAAGTACTTATCTTACCGAATGGAAAAACCGAGCAAAATTGAGGGCCATGTTCGTTACTTTTTTCAATGTCCCTCAATTAACTGGAAAAAAAAGAGGTCATCCCTTCAGATTGTACAAACTGGAAAAAGATGACCCGGAAAGATAGTATTGTTGAATAACTAGGTAACAAAGTGACATTTCAATCCGTGGGGGAAGTATAATATCCCCCACCGGCTGTTCGTTTTTCCGAAAAAACAAGTACATAGGGAATAAAATATCAATCTATTTATTTCCTGCCAAAATCGGCTTTGTTCTCTCCCCAAAGTTTCGTCTCCCATTTAATAATTGGATTGGCATAGGAATGTGTTTGCAACCATTGTTCTCCGCGTTTGATTAAATTCCATACTTGTTCTGTTTCCTTGGTTAACGGTAAATTTGTATTTGCTTTTTTCATTTTTACCCATTTGATGGCAATTTGCGAATCGGAATAAATCGGAATGGACAAATTTTTCTTTTGTAAAAATCCGAGGGCGTGGACAATGGCCAGAAATTCACCGATATTATTCGTTCCTATGATTGGACCAAAGTGAAATAATGTTTGACCGGTTTTTAGACAAACGCCTTTATATTCCATTGGACCCGGATTCCCGCTGCATGCCGCATCGACGGCGATACTGTCTTCAATATAATCATGATTCTGTTGAATGTTCGTCTGTATTCTTGCCTTTGCTTTCTTGTCACTTTTTGTGTTTTCCCCGTAATATGCTTGCCAACCGCTTTGAAAAGCAATTTCTGCCTCTTTTAGTGATGGGAATGATTTGTATTTCGCACCCGGAACTCCTTGAACATTTCGTTTACAGTCATCCCATGAAGTGAAAATACCTGTGTTGGTACCTTTCCAAACGACATAATATTTTTTTGTAGCCATAACTCCCCCCAATAAATTTTTTTAAAAAACTCTGTTAAACCGAGTGCTTCAACCTGTGACGAATACAGGGAAACTTCAAATAGTAGTGGTTAACAGAGCCTTTTGAAAGTATATTTATCATTTAGTGATGGTGATGTCCGCCTTTTGTCGGATTAGTAATGACAAATCCTTCTTCAGGAACATAAAAGTATTGAATCCAGACACCATCTAACCAATCATTTCTTTTATCCAGTAAAACATCAATATCTTTGTCCGTTTTAACAATTTCATCATGCTCCGTTGGTGTATCAAACGTTAATCCATAATGAACATGATCACCGTGTTCATGAGTCACATAGACACGAACCATTTTCCCTTGTGCTTCTTCGGACTCCAATTGTTTCTTTAGTACTTTTGCCGCATTCCGGTTAATTTTGCATTTCATATGTAGACACTCCTTTATTGATTATGTTTTTTGGATACGTGGTATTTATCAAGTTTTACAAGGGAAGCTGCGAATCCATTACTTCGCTTTCTTCTGTTGCAAGAGATTGAAATGTTCTTTACCTATCCAAATGTACACAGGTACGTGACTATTTAAACATAATGACGAAAAAGATACAATGGTTAATACCCGAAAAGTAACGCTTAACGTTTCGTATTGGTCGTTTAAGAAACATCGTTTATGCAAATCTTTTCGTGAAATCATCCATAATAACTTTTTCGGAACTTATTTTTTCTCTCCATTATCCTGTTCATAAACAATGGATAAGAAATGACGTAAAATATTGGCTGTCAAACCCCAAATCACATAGTCCTTATAGAAATAAAAATATTCAACGATTTCCCGCGTTTTCCACGAATAGTTTTTCCCGCCAGGTATGAGGTGATAAGGGAAGTCTTCACCAAGTTGGACTTGAAAGGTTAGTCGATGTTCTTCCGGTTTCATGTCTCTTAAATATTCGATTGGTACGGTAAAGATTTCCTTCACCTCATCAGGATTTGGTTTTATTTTCTCTATATTATCGATAAAACCTACATAAGGATAAATGATTCTTCCATCCATTGACTGAACAAAAAAGTCTAATGGATAAACACATGAAATTGAATCTTTTTCAATGCCAAGTTCTTCGGCAGTTTCACGAATTGCCGTATCTTGTGGAGTAGGATCATATTTTTCAACCCCTCCACCCGGAAAGCAAATTTCACCAGGCTGTCTTTTCAACTGTAATGATCGTACTTCAAATAAAAGGTGAATTTGTCCATCTATTTGAATAAGTGGGACTAAAATTCCGAACGCTCGGTAATGTTCTTTTCCTAACATGGCAGAATGATGATTTTGAATCCTTGTAAATATTTGTTTTAAATCCATATTTGAAATTCCCCCTTCCAATTTCCTGGGTCTCCCCTTCCCACTCCCAATAAAGCTAATCCTTGGCATGATTCCTATTTTTATACTTTTGAAAAAAACCGATTGCCAATGTACACCACATACCGCTGACAAAATAACCGCCGAGAATATCACTCGGGTAATGCACACCCAGATAAATTCGACTTATACCGATCATGAAAATAAATAATGCACTAAAAATAAGCAACATGATGCGACCGAAACGTGTTGAAATATGGCGCCAGAAAAGAAAAGCCAATATCGTATAAACAGAAAAAGCTGTCATGGCATGCCCGCTCGGAAAACTGTAACCGCCTATTTCTATCAACCGGTGAATATCCGGTCTTACCCGCTCAAAATATTCCTTTAATAACCGGTTGATTACTAGTGTGCCGGCAATGACAACCGCAAACAAAACCAGTTCACTGCGATGATGAAAAACAAAATACAAGAATAAAGAAATTAATAGAAAAAGGAGGGTAACGATAGGAAATGAACCGATTTTGGTAAAAAACAACATAATTGAAGTTAACAACGGTGTTTCAAACCCTTGAACAAAATGAATAATCGATAAATCAAATTTTTCAATCTTCCCGGTTTGTACAAACAGGGTCACGAACAGAAAACTGAAGAAAAAAATAAAAATAATGATACTTAGTCTATATGGACATTTATTCCCGATCATAAAGAAACTCCTGCATGTTTTTTTCTGAATTACCATTATCATATCGCAAAAGAAAAAAGGTTGCCAGTCATACAAACTTTTATGGCAACCTATTAAAATCAAATAGTCGGAATTCCGCTAATGGACACAAATCCATGTGGGAAAAGCAACACCTTACCCGGCCGAACAAATCGGACATATAAGGTTAGCTCGTCTCCCATCTTCTTCGTTGATTACGATTTGGCAGGGGCATTGGTTGTTGAACAGATTGTTTACCTGACATGTTCCATTGCCACTCCTTGTTGGATCTGATACATTTGGTAATACTTCCCTTTTTGCTCCATCAATTCTTCGTGATTCCCTTTTTCAACGATCATACCACGGTCAAGAACTAAAATTTGATCAGCGTTTTTAATCGTCGAGAGCCTGTGAGCAATGATGAATGTCGTCCGACCTTGTTTTAACACTTCCATTGCTTGTTGGATGACGCTTTCCGTTTCTGTATCAATATTCGAAGTTGCTTCATCCAAAATCAAGATTGCCGGATTGAAAGCAAGGGCACGGGCAAAAGAGATTAATTGGCGCTGGCCGGATGATAGCGTACTTCCTTTTTCGAGGACCGGTTCATCCAAGCCGTGTTCCAATTGGTTAAAAACGAAATCAGCACCAACAGCCCGCAATGCAGCTTCTGCGTCCTCCCTCGTAATTTTCGGATCATTCATAGTAATATTTGAAAAAATCGTCCCCGTAAATAAAAACGGTTCTTGTAACACGATGGCCATATGTTCACGGATCGTTTGTTTCGGGAAATCCATAATATTTTTTCCATCAATCAAAATCTCCCCACGACTTGGGTCGTAAAATCGAAACAATAAATTCATAATCGAACTTTTTCCGGAACCGGTATGACCGACAAATGCAACTGTTTCACCATGACTCGCTTGGAAATGAATATCCTTTAACACATATTCTTTTTCTTTATAAGCAAAGTACACATGGTTAAATTGGACATTTCCTTGATAGCGAGGTATTTTTTCATCACTTACCGGGGTTCCCTTTTCGTCCAATAAGCGAAAGACGCGTTCGCCTGCCACCAATGAAGCTTCTAAATTACTAAACTGATTAACAATATTATGGATCGGATTGAAGAGCCGGTTAATATAGTCTACATAGGCATACAACACACCAACCGTCAAATTCGTACGGGTGGAAATTGCATCGCCGCCGAAATACCAGATAAATGCAACGAAGACAATGGCTTTTATAGTGCCAACTAAATTCCCTGAAGATAACGAGTTTAATATCAATAGTTTATTTTGATATTGAAAATGAGTTTGATTCAAAGTCTCGAATTCATCTCGGGTCGCATCTTCCCGATTAAATGCTTGGATAATCGGCATTCCTTTAATCGATTCATTAATCATCGCATTGATTTCACTAATTTTCGAACGTATCACATGGTTATACTTTGCCGCATACTTCCTGTAAATCATCATCCAAATGACCATGACAGGGATAATGAGGGTAAAAATAAGAGCAAGTTTTGCATCAAGAATAAACATAGCAATGAAGATTCCAATCATTTGCACAATACTGGTAAAAAAGTTCGACAAAACAGCTACATACAAATCACGAATCGCTTCCGTATCGTTTGTAATTCGAGCGACTATTTTTCCTGCCGGTAAGTTATCAAAATACGAAATTGGCAATGTTTGAATCTTCCGGAATAATTCATTCCGCATTCTTTCAATGATTCGATTCGCCGCTTTTTGTAAAAAGTAATATTGACCATAATTGAATATCCCGGCAATAACAAATAAACTAAAATAAAGGACAATCAGCTTGATAATTGTCGGGATATCAGGTTGGTTTGCCATGATATGATCATCGATAATAATTTTCGCAACAAACGGACTAAGTACTTCTGCTGTTACGGCAATTGTTAACATAAAAAGTGCAGTAAAAATGATCTTTTTAAAGTACATGGCATATTGAAATAAACGTCTGCCAACCATTATATATTCACCTCCCCGGCAATCGATTTTATTTGTTGAAGGTCAAATTGTTCTTTATACCATCCGCCTTTATTTAGTAATGCTCCATGGGTGCCTGCCTCGACGACTTTTCCTTCATCCAGGACGATAATCCAGTGCGCATGTTCTACAGCTGAAAGGCGATGCGTCGTAATAATGGTTGTTTTTCCGGTTCGCTCTTCGCGTAAATTTTGAATAATTTTCGCTTCTGTCTTCCCGTCTACAGCAGAAAGCGCATCATCAAGAATGAGAATTTCCGGGTTTTTAATCAGCGCCCGGGCAATGGATATCCTCTGCTTCTGACCCCCTGACAAGGCGACACCTTTTTCACCGACAAGTGTATTTAACCCTTCAGGCAACATAGATAAATCTTTAGTGAAATCCGCCAGTTCAATGGCTTTCATCATTTCCTCTTCGGTTGCATGTTGGTTGCCGAATAAAATATTTTCCTTAATTGATCTTGAGAATAAAAAAGTATCTTGCGGAACATAACCGATCCAATTCCGAATATCTTGTTTTTTCTGCAAACGAATAGGAACGCCGGATAATAGCAACTTTCCTTCCCCAAGCGGATATTCACGCAAAATTTGTTTAATAAATGTAGTTTTCCCGCTCCCGGTTTTCCCGACAATACCAATCGTCTCCCCTTGACGGATATGGAGTGAAAGATCTTGTAAATTCTTTTCATTCGATGATGGATATTGAAAGCTAACGTGCTCGAATGCAATATCGGATAAATTTTCTACTGTAACCGGTTTGTCAGGATCCGGGACATCCTCATGGTAATTAAGCGTTTCTTGAACCCGATCCAAAGAAGCATTACCGCGCTGCATAACATTAATCAATTCCCCGATTGCGTACATCGGCCATGTCAACATTCCGAGATAAACATTAAATGAAACGAGCTCACCAAGCGTAATTTGTTGGTGCATGACCAAATAGGCACCAAAAGATAAGCTAATACAGTAGCTTAACCCGGTAGCTATCCGTGAAATTGGGAAAAAGAAGGCATCAATTTTTTCAACGACAAGATTTTTCCGGTAAACATCATTAGTCATTTTTTCAAATAGTTTTTCCTCTGCCCTTTCTTGACTGTAAGCACGGATGACACGGACACCTGATATAGATTCAAGGACGCGATCATTCATTTCACCAAACGCATCTTGAGCAATGGTATAGTGATGATGAATTTTATCCCCTAAAATTTTCATTGCGATTGCTAAAAACGGTAAAGGAATGATACTGACGAATGTGAGTTTCCATGATACCAGAAATCCCATCATGAAGAGAATCGTCAGCATATATAAAGTCGAATCCACTAATGTCAAAATACCGAATCCGGCAGTAACAGAAACGGATCGCAAATCATTTGTTGCTCGTGCCATCAAGTCACCGGTTCGATTCTTTTCATAAAACGTTGGTGACATCTTAAGCAAATGATTCATCAGTTTGGAGCGTAATATCTTTTCTACGACAAAAGCCCCACCAAATAAATTATATTGCCATTTGTAACTAATCAAATAATTTAATATGGCCAGTCCGGTTAAGGAAACAAGATAAAATGTTAGTTTTTCACCGGTCATGCCGCCAAGAAATATATCATCAACCACTGAACCAATCATCATCGGTGGAATCACTTCGATAAAGTTGGCAATAATCAGTAAAAAAACAGCGACAAAATACCTTTTCCAATATTCTTTAAAAAACCATTTTAATTTCACTAGTACACTAAACAATGTCTGTCAACTCCTCAACTGTTGTAAAATTTTCACTATCCGCCTTCAAGATCTAAACTTTTCATCATGATTAATGTTTTTACACGCATAAAACATCTCCCCAATCTTAAATTTTCCTTTTCCAAATGAACACACCCATTGGATAGATTGAACACTGGAATTTTCTTTGCCAAAGGTTAGTAAATATTGGCAAAATTCACCGTATATATTCAAGTTTCTATCCGGGAGTAAATCCTTTTAGAAAATGATCTATGTTAACAGTTCTCTGTTACACCCAAGTTTTTCCAATTTTTTTGAGTCAAAAAAGAGCACCCTACGCCCTTAGTACGGATGCACGGTGCCCGAACAAGAAAAGACGCATACTTCATAAACCTGCGCCTTTGTTATTATCAATATATTTTGAAAAATATTTTCATGCAAAGTGAAAATGATTTTTGAAAAAAGAGCAGGCTATGATCATATTAACTTGGTTTCGTTTAACAAAATATGTTCTATTCATCATGACCATAACCTCCCTTCTACTTTTTGATTTTTTTAACCTTATTGAATCATACCATTATAGCCAATTTAATGTCAATCACCATTTGCAAATATTTTTTCATTAGGTCTCTTGCTTTTTGAATAAAAAGCAGCGTTATAAAAAGCAATTGGTGATTCGCCAATTGCTTCTACTAACGATGGTATGTTTTTTCAGAATCTGCAATCGTCTATTTATTATTTCAATGTAACGATTGTACGACCTTTCAATTCTCCGTTTAAAATCTTTTTACAAATTTCCGGTAATTGTTCTAATGTAACTTCATTGGCAATCGACTCCAACAACTGATTCGGTTTCATTTCCCCGGCTAACCGCTCCCAAATCGCAAGTCTTGTTTCCATCGGACAAAAAACAGAATCAATACCGAGAAGATTGACACCTCTTAAAATAAACGGGAATACAGTGCTTGTAAAATTATTTCCTCCTGTCAAACCGCTTACAGCAACAGATCCGCCATATTGAATGGACGCGAGGACGGCCGGTAAATAGCTGCCTGCAACCGGATCCACACAAGCGGCCCATCTTTGTTTCAAAAGAGGACGGTTTTTCGGATTTGTAAGTTCTTCCGGGGTTATTATTTCGGAAGCTCCAATTTGCAGTAAATAATCTTGTTCATTTGCTTTTCTCGAACTGGCAGTAACCTTATAGCCCAATTTACTTAACATGGAAACAGCACTGCTGCCGACACCGCCTGTAGCACCGGTTACAAGCACCGGACCTTTTTCACTTGTTAATCCATTTTCTTCCAAACGATGGATGGAGAGTGCAGCTGTAAAACCGGCCGTCCCAATGGCCATTGCTTCTTTTAAGGTAAGTCCGTTTGGAAGCGAGACAATCCAATCCCCCGGAACACGGGCCACTTCACTGTAACCGCCGAAATGATTTACGCCTAAATCATATCCGGTAATAATGACTTCATCTCCCGGTTTATAACGGGGATCTTGTGAATCACGAACAATTCCTGCCAGATCGATACCGGGAACAAATGGATAATTGCGAACAACACCGCCATTTGGAACTGTTGCTAATCCATCCTTATAGTTCACACTCGAATAATGAACATCGATGACAACATCACCATCCGGAAGATCATTCAATGTTAAATCTTGAATCGATAGCTTTGTTTCGTTGTTTAATTTATCAACTACCAATGCTTTAAAAGATTCCATTTCCCCTTCACACCCTAATAAATTATTTACCTTCTTATTCTACCAATATTACATTGTGAAATCATTAACTTTTGGTTTACTTCTTTATCGATATGATTTCTGTTTCCAGTTTATGTATCTGTTTGGAAAGTTCGTCCGTTTTCTGTAATAGCTCCTCTTTTCCTTTAACAGAAATTGTCATTGGTTCCCCGATGATGATATTTATTTTTTTCCTTTTTAACACATCTTTTATATTAGTTGGACCCGAATAGGCACAAGGGACAATCGGGACTTTTGCCAAATTGGCGATCGTCACCGCACCCCTTTTAATTGGCGCATGATCATTTCTTGTTCCACTCGGGAAAATACCGACAATATTTCCTTCCTTCAATAATTTCACAGGTGTTTTTATGCTGCTTGTCCCGGGATTTTTTCGGTCAACCGGAAAGGCATTTAAAGACGTTAAAAATTTGGCGACTGGTTTTCGTTTGAATAATTCCTTCTTGGCCATAAAATGAATTTGTCGCGGTAACAAGGCTACACCCAACCCGACAATATCAACCCAACCGATATGATTACAAGCAATAATAAAACCAGTATCTTTCGGAAGATTATCAAGGTTTTTTACCGTTATTTTCGAAAAAACCTTTAATATAAACGCTGCAATTTTTCCTAAAAAAGAATACAAAAGAGGTCACTCCCTGAAAAAACACATAATAAATAAAAATGGATACTTTATGATATAAACATAGAATAACAAAATATTTCTTCTTTATGAAGTGGAAATGGGGAAATGGTAGGATTCAGCTTAACTTTATTTTGCCTGGGTAACCAGCAAGCGGTCGAAATATATCTCATTACTGCAGAGCCAAACTTGCCAGAATATTTTCTAAGAGTCGGAGTTTAATTCCTATTGGACAAAAAGCTCTGAAAATAGAGCAGAAATGGTTCATTGGAGTGGCCGAATCTCTTTCTATGGGACAAATCCCTTGGAAAGTCAAACAAAAATGTCTCATAGAACGGCTCTATGGGACAATTCAAACGGA